>JACQFK010000431.1 GCA_016200125.1 Planctomycetota bacterium | reverse complement strand
GCACACCTGCACGTTGTACTTGCCGGGACCCTCGATGGCCGAGTCGTAGACGAATTTCTTGCCCTCGATCTCGGAGGTGCCGTTGCCGGCCCCGACGTACATGGGCTGGAGTTCGCTGCCCATCGCCTGCTCGGTCACGCGGGCGAGGTTCACCTTGAGGATCACGCCGTCGGGCAGCGCGCAGGTCCCGTTGAGGACCAGCAGCGGCTTCCGCACCTTGAACGAGGGCGGCTTGCAGGTGAGCGAGAGACCGAGGGAATCTTCCTGCTCGGCCCGCGCCGGAGCCAGCGCCAGGGCTGCCAGGGCGGCCGCGACGGCGATCCGCTTGAGCATGCTAGAAGCTCCGATTGTCGAACACGTAGGACAGCAGGTGGGACTGGTTGTCGTCCCAGAACAGGGTGACGTCGTCGACCACCGGCGTCGCCAGCATGATCGGCTTGCCCGGGGACTGGATCTCGATCTGCACGAAGTACTTGACCTTCGTGGGATCCTGGATCACCGGGGTGCGGCTCTTGCTGTTGAGGATCGCCGTGAAGCCGTCGTCGTAGTAGGGCCCGTAGATCTGGCCGCCGTCGTCGATGCCGGCGCCGACCTTCGGCTCCAGGTCCTTCGAGGGCAGGCCCTGGGGGTCGCGCGAGTAGTCGTACAGCACGCGGTGGCCGTCCCAGCTCTGATAGGGCGTCAGGTTGTGGTCGATAAGGTCGCCGTACCAGGTCCAGGACATGCCCAGGATGCGCAGGGTGGGGGGCTCGGCCGTCTGGGTGCCGCCCGAGACGCCGCCGCCGCCGGACGTGGAGGGCGGGGCCAGCAGGCGCGGAGTGAAGGGGACCATGTTGGTGAGCGCCTGCGAGGTGAAGCGGCCCTGCGACGCCACGCCGCCGCCGCCCGTGCCGCCCGCCGTGGAGGGCTTGTAGTAGCGGCCCGCGGTCCACAGGAGGTCGAACTGCGCCCCGGCGGTGTTCCACGCGTAGAACTCGTCGAGCGTGTGGTCGCCGGAGAAGTTGCCCTTGTAGGCGCCGTTCTCGGGCGAGTTCTGCTGGGCCGTCTGGCAGAGCCGCGAGGCGCCGCCGAGGCGGATGTGGTTGAAGGCCCCGCCGTCGTGCTTCTCGAACATGCTGATCCTCGAGTAGCCCGAAGTGAAGCCCGTCATGCCGCAGTAGTTGTACTTCGTGTAGGCCTCGGAGCCGTTGATCCACAGCTTGCTGGTGTTGGTGCCCGAGTTGTCCGCGCCCACCGACAGGTTCCACATGAACGTGGTGTTGATCCAGCGGTGGTGCTGGAGCGGGCTGGGCTTGAGCCACTTGTGGTCCTGGTGGTCCAGGTGGTTCAGGCAGACCGTCATGCGGCCGAACTCGTGGCCGGGGCTCGGGCTGCCGCTGGACGAGCCGTGCCAGCACTTGGAGCCGCCGACGATGGACGAGGGCTCGAACTTGCCCATGTTGTTGTGCCAGTACTTGGGGCCGACCGCCTCGGACGTGCCCGGGTTGTAGTGCGACGGGTAGTACCAGAGGGCGAAGGGCCACACGTTCACGTTCTGGCCGCAGCTGTCATGGTAGCGGCTCATGTCCCACAGCGTGCGGATCTTGCCCGTCCGCTCGGGGGAGAAGGCCGGCTTCCACCAGAAGCTGATCATGCCCATGTGCGGGCCGCCGGCCTGGTAGTTCCACAGGCCCACGCCGCCCTTCAGGTTGTAGTACACCGGCGCCGAATGGCGCTCCACGTAGGCGCCGTCGATCCGCAGATCCGACGGGGCGTAGGGGTCCAGGTTCCGGACCGGCACCGAGCCCGACTTGGGATCGGGGTCCAGGCGGAAGCTCTTCGCCAGGCGGTGGGAGTTGGGCGTGCCGCTCGTGGGATTGTAGGGGCCGCCGTAGGGCAGCATGCCCGTGCCCTTGACGTAATCGGCGTAGTTGTAGGTCTCGGACGCGATCCCCATCGGCTTCTTGCAGCCGATCTCCGTGGCATCGACCGGATGGTCGTGGCAGTCGTGGTCCAGCGTGTAGTGGACGTGCATGCCCGCACCCTGGTGGGGCGAGCGCCCCAGGCCTTCGGTGCGCGCCAGCGTGTTGGGCTGCTTGGGCGCGGCGCCGTGGCCGCCGCCGTAGACGCCGCCCATCGTGGGCAGCGCGATGTAGCCGTCCCACTCGTTGTCGGCGGGCTCCAGGCCGGACTTGCTCAGGTTGCCGGGGAAGTAGCCGTTGTCGGGCTCGGGGCCGATCTCGATCGACTTGCCGTTGTTCGTGCCCCACTGGGAGGACTCGGGCGCCAGCGTGCCGCCGTAGAACTGCTTCTGCGTCGACTCGCGGTACATGTCGTAGATCTTGAAGGTCGCCGTCACCCGGGCCTGCGCGGCGATGTCGTTGTCGCCGATGTAGGCGTCGGGGTTCGGGCCGGTCGACTTGGACCGGAGCACGCGGCCCAGGGACTCGATCTCGAAGTAGCCCGTGGGCATGAAGCAGAACTCGGTGGAGTTGATGAAGAGGTCGGTCTTGTCCACGATCTGGAAGAGGTTGGCGTCCGGGTTCAGCTCGTTCAGGTGGCAGTTCGGGTTGAAGTTCGCCTTGAGCACGTCGGCGATCGCCTGGTTGCCGTACTCGTGCTGGACCTCGGAGGGGACGAGGGCGCCGAAGCCGATCGGATCGACGCCTTCCTCCTCATAGTCCTTGAAGAGCTCGGCGCGCTTGTCGTCCAGGAAGCCGGCGCCGCCGTCGGCGACCGGGCGGGCCAGGAAGTCGACGAACGCGTTGAACTGGTGCCAGGACTTGAAGGGGCCGCCGAACCACTTGCCGCCGCCGGCCTTCGGGTTGTAGTTGGCGTACTTGCCCTTGTCGCCGTTGCGGCAGGCGATGATCTCCTTGGCCAGCAGGCGGGCGGAGATGCCCTGCGTGCCCGTGCCCGTGGAGTTCACGATGGGGAAGGTGTCGACGAGGTAGCCGAGTTCGTCGCCCTTGCTGTTCACCTCCGGGTAGTACTTCAGCTGCATCTTGAACGAGAGGTAGAGGTCGCCCTGCCAGCGGGGGTTGTTCCGGCGGCGGTCCGTGATGTAGAAGCCCTGGAGGCCGGTGAGCACCGCGACGAGGACCTCCTCGGAGGCCGCGTTGACGTTGACCGGCGCGCGGGCGACGACCTCGATGTGCTGCGGATTGAGGGCGTCCATGCCGAAGAGCCGCACCTCGAGGCGCTTGATGTCGTTGCCGTTCTGCATGTAGTCGAGGCCGTAGTTGAGCGGGGAGCCGGCGGCGTCCACGCCCTGGACCTCGCTGCCGAAGCGGTAGACCCGGGTGGTGCCGCGGTTGTAGGTCACGCCCGTCTGGTTCTGGAACTGGGTGGCCACCTGGGAGTTCAGCGGGACGGGGTTGACGACGTTGTTGTCCACCCACGCGTAGACCGTGATGTAGTTCTTCACCTTGTTGAAGAGCATCTCGTCGTAGTTGAGGACCTTCAGGATGTCCTGCATGCTCCGGAAGCCCTCGGCCGGCCGGTTGTCCATGATCCGCTCGCCGAGCTTGGAGGTCTGGAGCACGTCGCCCAGCACGTTGAGCATGCGGCGCATGTTCCGGGAGACGCTGTTGAGCTTGCCGTTGGGGGTGCCGTCGACGCCGTCGTTCGCGTAGAGGCGTCCCGAGCAGTCCGTGACCCGGAGGGCGTACTGGTCGCCGTGGGTGGCGTAGGCGCCGCCCTGGAAGCCGGAGAGGCCGCACATCTTGCCTTCGATCGAGACCTTCTTGGGGTTCACGTTGCCGTCGGTGGGATCCTGGGGGTTCTCGGCGACGTTCTTGCCGTCCGCCTCGATGGCGAAGGAGGGGTTCAGCGCGAGCTCGAGCTTGTCGTCGACCGGGGGCTCCACCATCTCGGTGGCGTCCTGTCCCCAGTACTTCCAGGGCTTGGGGGCCTTGACGTTGACCGAGTTGAAATAGCGGAAGGGGAAGTATTCGCGCAGCTTCGCCTCGGCGTCCTGGACGCCGGACTGTGCGAGCAGCTTCGCCCGCACCGTGTCGAGGTAGTTGTTCGCGACCTGCCGTTCGGTGGCCTGCAGGGTGGCGAAGGTCGTGGCGAGCAATGCCAGCACCGCCAGCACGCCGAGCACGATGATGAGGACAGCGCCCTTCCTCTTGCCGGAATACCTCACGGAACCCCCCTTTCGACTCAGACAGACCAGCCCTTGTTGCAGCCCGTCCAGAGCAACGGCATTGCCACCCGATGGCTTCATAACAGCTTATCCCATAAGGGTTAACACAGTCAAGTCTGGTGGCATGGGCCGTTTCTGGTTACTCCCCGTTCCCACTGTTACCGCCCCGTAACACCCCCCCCCACAAATCAAAGAAGTCGGTTTATGGCATTTCCTGCCATAAACCGACTTCTTTGATTTGTGGAAGTCGGACCTTGTAGCCCGGCCGGGAACCGCAATTGACTTGGCGGAACGGACGCCAGTATAATCAACTCTCATGCACCTGATCCTTTCGCTGATCATGCTCGTTCAGAGCAGCGATGAGATCAAGAATCTCCGCGACGTGAACCCCACGGTGCGGAAGAACGCCATCTCCACCATCGCGGAGAAGGGCGACCCGGCCGGCGTGCGCCCCATGATCGACATGCTCTCCCGCGAACCGGACGACTCCGTCCGCAACGCCGCCGACGCGGCGCTCGAGCGGCTCACCGGGGTCCACGGCAACGGCCCCGACTTCACGAAGTGGCAGAAGTGGTGGGAAGACGAGGGGAAGAAGAAGTTCGGCAGCGCCAGCTTCGACGCGTCGCGCATCAAGGAGCAGGTGGAGAGCAAGATCAAGGAGGTCGACGACAAGACCCGCGAGGCCAAGAACGAGATCCGCATCCTCTCGATCACCGTCGCCATCATCGCCACCGCCTTCGTGCTCGTCATGATCTATTTCGTGGGCCACGTCTCCTCGAAGCTCAAGGAGTGGAAGGAGCTCGTCCGCCAGGCCGGCGTCTACATTGAGGAGTCGCACCAGATCACGAAGCGCACCGACCGCGTCCTCGAGGAGCTCGAGGCCAAGAAGCTCGACATCCTCGAGTTCGTCAAGAAGCTCAAGGAGGAGAAGGAGAACGAGATCGAGCGCTTCGGCGACCTGCTCCAGCAGAACACCGACCACAAGCTGCGCGAGGAGGTGATGGCGCTCCGCCAGAAGGCCGAGAAGGAGCTCGAGGAGACCCTGGGCCAGCTGCGCCAGCAGATCGAGATCGACGTGCGCCGCCTCGGCGGCGACCAGAAGGAGAAGCTCGACAAGGACTTCAAGACCCAGAACGAGAAGTTCATGAAGGAGGTCGAGGCCCACATCCTCTTCCTCCAGGCCAACTTCGCCCACAGCCATGGCAAGCCCGAGGAGGCGCTCAAAATCTACCGCAAGCTTGTCGCGCTCAAGCCGGACCACCAGGTGGGCTGGGAGAAGATGGGCACCGCCTACCGCGAGCTGATGCGCTACGACGAGGCGCTCGAGGCCTACCAGAAGGCCATCGAGCTCGACCCCGAGGACCCCTCGAGCTACTACAACATGGCCGCGACCTACGCCCGGCTCCGCAAGCGCGACAAGATGCTCGAGACTCTCAACCTCGCCATCAAGAACGACGGCGAGTTCAAGGACGAGGCTCTCAACGACCCCGCCTTCCGCGACTACTGGAACGACCCCGCCTTCAAGGACCTGGCCGAAGCCTGATCGTCCCCTGCAGGGCGGGACCCTCTTCCCGATTTTCGATTTTCGGCTTTCGCTATTCGGTCTTTGCTATTCGTCCCTGAATTCCTGGACCTTCTTCGAGAGCTCCCCTTCCAGCTGCTGGCGCTGCGACGCCGCCAGCTTCTGCTCGTCGCGGATCTGGTCGAGCCGCGCTTCGCTCTTGTCGATCGTCTCCAGGTACTTCTTCCGCCGCTCCAGCTCCGCCGGCGTGTCGCGCAGCGCCTGGAGGTTCTGCCGCACCCGGTTCTCGTCCTCGGTGATCCGCGCCCGCTCGCCGTTGAGGTCGTTCTCGCGCTGGCGCAGCCGGTTGATCTCGCCCTGCGTCGTGATCAGCTGCGTCAGCATCGCCTTCGCGGCCTCCGAGAGGTATCGCTGCTGCAGGTGGAAGCGGATCGTCTCCGCGGGCGTGCCGAGCAGCGACACCTGCGACAGCGCCGGCATCGTCTCGCGCACCTTGAGCTCCACCGTCTGGCCCGCCTTCACCTCGAGCTTGAAGCGGTAGTGGCCGTCGATCTCCTCCTCCGACTTCGCCGGCTCCGCGAGCTTGAAGTTCGCCGTCTTCGGATGGTCGAGGTAGAGGACCGTGTCCTTGCCGATCTGGCTCTTGATCGAGTAGACCGACTCGTAGTTCTGCGTGTAGGTGAGCGAGAGCACGCCGTTGGCGATCGAACCGCGCGTGACCGGGTCGGAGCGCTGGTTGATCTTGCGGTCGATCGACACGCCGGCCTCGACGGCGAAGGGGATCATGTCCCGCATGTCCTTCTTCAGCACCTTCCGCATCAGCCCCTCGCCGACGCAGGTCGAGCCGTCGAACACCGTGACGGGGCCCGCCTCGAGCGTGAGCGCCGTCGAGTTCTTGAAGTAGTAGGCGTTCATGGGCTTGGCGGAGACGGCGCCGCGGTAGAAGAGGATCCGCTCGCCGCCGTCCACCCGCTCCGAGAGGATCGGCACGAGCGCCGCCTGGCCGCGCTTCACGCTGACCTTCTCCTTCGCCTGGTACGCGAAGATGTCGCCGACCTCCACGCCGGCGACCGCGGGGGCCACCGCGTTCTCCAGCTCCTCGGCCAGGTTCTTCCTCATCTCCCGCCGGGCGAGGCCTTCCCCGAGCTCCCGGTCCGCTCCGGCCGTGGCGTCCTTCTTCTCCGCGGCGCCGCGCATCCGGCCGCCGAAGGCCGCGCCGGGCGCGGGCGGGGCCGCGGCCGCCTTGTCCCGGAGCGCCATCGGCTCGGGCCTGGGCGCCGCCGTCACGCCCACCGGGATCTCCGCCCGCTGGGGATAGTAAGCCGTGTAGAGGTCCATCACGAAGCTCATCGGGCTTCCGGCGACGAAGGAGACGTCCACCTGGTCCCAGTCCTCGTCCGTCGTGTTCTCGAGGATCGCCCAGCCCTGCAGCAGCGGCTTCTCGTTGTCGGCGAAGAGCAGCCGGTACGAGGTCTTCCAGATCGGCGTCTCGATGATGTAGCCCACGCGGAGGGTCCGGTCGCCGTTGCCCGTCGCGTTCAGCACCACCGACTTCCGGTCCGCGTGCTTCGCCTTGAGATGGATGTCGAGCACCCGGGCGAGGTCCTTCTGCAGGCCCTCGTCGAGCAGCTTCACGCTCTGGGCCTCCAGCAGGTCGATCGGCTGGATCTTCCCGCCGTCGGCGTAGAGGATGAGCTTGTAGGAGGTGATCGTGCCCTCCTTGGTCTGCCTCGCCACCGGCTCGATGCCGAGCACGCTGCCGGTGGTCTTCTCGCCGGCCACCGTCGCCTCGACGCGCGCGCCCTTGAGCTGCGTGAGGAACTGCGTGAGGGTGTTCTCCTCGGGGACGTGGATCAGGATGTCCTCGAGCTGCTTCGAGAGCGGGTCCTTCGTGTCGTACTGGATCGTCGCGATCTGCCCGCCGTTCAGGTCGACCGCGAAGAGGGACTTCAGTAGATCCTTCATCTGCGCGCTCTTGAAGGTGAGCGCGACCTGCTGGTTGCCCGTTACCTTGCCTTCCCGCTCGAAATAGCCGACGCCGTGCTTGTACACGACGATCTTGCGGATCTTCAGGGGCTGCGCCGCCTGGTCCTGGGCGAAGGCGGTCATCGACAGGACGGCGGTGACGGCGAAGGCGATGGCGGATCTCATGGAATTCTCCTCAGACGGTTACCCAAGTCTAACGCAGGGTTGGACGCACGGCCACCCGGCCGGGTTCCGAAAAAGGCCTAGCGCAGGGAGAGGGTGAAGTCCTTCCACTCCTTCTCCATCTGGGAGAGGCCGACCTTGCCGAATCCCTCCGCGTAGGCCTCCCGCAGTCCCGCGCCGCGGTTGAGCGCCTTGAAGTATAGCTGAAGGCAGCGCGCGTACTTGCCGTTCTCGAAGTGCCAGAGGAAATAGACCACGCTCCAGGATTCGGCGTAGTTGATCGCGATCGTGCCCGGGTCGTAGAGCTCGGACTGGGTCATCAGCATGAGCTTCTCGAAGGGCTGGGTCTTGTTCGCCGCGATCGCCTGCTTGATGAGCGGGAGGCGCCAGGGATTGAGGCGGACCTCCATCTGCTTGGTCTTCTCGTTGTAGGCCGAGGGGCCGAAGTAGTCCCCGTGGCCCTCGTTGAACCACTGGGGCGCCCCATATAGATAGTAGGCCAGGAACTGGTGGAAGGCCTCGTGGTAGAGGACCAGGAGCGTGTCGGAGTCCTTCGCCTGGCGGTAGAAGACGAGCTTCCTCGTGAGGTCCTGGTAGTAGCCGCCCGTGTTGGGCGGCGCCCCGGAGCCCAGGTACTCCTTCAGGTCCCGGTAGACGATGCAGCGGAAGCGGTTCTTCGGCTTGGCCTGCTGGGGGAAGATGCTGTTGTACTTTGCGTGGATGAGCTCCAGGTTCTTGTAGATCCAGTCGGTGAAGGCCTGGTCGGCGTCGCACTCGACGACGAAGTGGGTGCTCTCCCGGACGAACTTGGCGCCGCCGAAGCCGGGTCCCTCCAGCTCCTTCTGGACCAGCCCCAGCAGCGCCTTGCCCATCTCGTCCTTCCCGTCGAGCTCGATCGCCTTGTCGAGCGCCGCTTTCGCGGCCTTGTAGTCGTCGTTGCGCATCAGCGACAGAGCCTTGTTCCGGTGGGCGAGGGCGTAGTCGGGCTTCATCGCCAGCGCGCGGTCGTAGGTCTTCACGGCGCTCGCATAGTCCTTGAGCCAGGCGCAGACGTCGCCCAGCTCGACCATCGCCTCGTGGAAGTTCGGGCTCAGGTCGAGCGCGCGCTCGAGGCGGCGCCGCGCCTCCGCGTATTCCTTGGTCCACTGGTAGCAGATGCCCAGGTGATAGTGGATGGCGGGGAAGTTCTTCGCGGCCAGGCGGTCGGCCTTCTTGAACTCGACGATCGCCTTCTCGACGGTTTCCAGGGGATCCGTCTTCATCTTCCGCGCTTCTTCCATCAGCCGGGCGCCGGTCTCGACCGCCTCGACGGCCTCCTTGGGCGCGTCGGGGGGCGGCTTGAGGTGGTCGGACGGGCCCTGGGAGAGCAGGAGGAATGCGATCAGCCCGAGTCTCATCACCTTAGGATACGACACCAGCGGGGGGCGTATCGTAGATATGAGACTCATTGCCGTCGCCGCGCTCGCGCTGCTCGGAGCGCTCCAGGACGAACTGCCGCTGAACACCTGGGTGAAGCACACGCCCCTCGAGGCCACGCCGCGGTCGCCGCGGATGGGATACGAGGGGGACTGCGCCTGGGATCCCGTTCACCGGGTCATCCTGCGCTACGGCGGGCACAACCAGGGCGGCGGCGGCGAGCAGGGCTCGGAGGTCTGGACCTGCGAGCCCTTCAGCGGGAAGTGGACGCTGAAGGAGCCCAACACGTCGCCGCCCGGCGTCTGCTGCGCGCAGCAGAACGTCTTCGACCCGGTCCGCTCGCGCTATCTCCGCTTCCCCGCCTTCAGCCTGAGCCACGGATGGCAGTGGCAGCGCGAGGTCTATCTGAACCAGAGCCCGGTGTGGTCCTACGATCTCGAGACCAACCTGTGGCGCAACCTGCGCCCGCTCCCCGCGTTCCCGCTCTCGCCGCTGCGCTGCGCGAGCTGGGACGAGGACCAGGAGGTCGTCGTGATCTTCGGCGGCGAGGGGTCGAGCCAGGGGACGCTCGTCTACGATCCCTACACGAACACCTGGGTCCAGATGAAGCCCGCGCGCCAGCCCGAGGGGCGCAGCGGCGGAAACATGACCTACGACGCCGCCCGCAAGGTCCACGTGATGTTCGGCAAGCAGTTCGGCGACGATCCCGCCACCTGGGCCTACGATCTCCGGAAGAACGAGTGGCGCGACCTCAAGCCCGAGGGGACGCCCCCCTCGAAGGAGTGCGACGCGGTGCTGAAGTACGACGCGGTGAGCAAGGTCGTCGTCGCGATCGTGAAGAAGTCGGAAGGGAAGGACGAGGATGCGAAGCACGAGCTGCAGACCTGGGTCTACGACGGCGCGGCGAACACCTGGAAGCGGATGAACCCGGCCCGGGAGCCCGACGTCTCCGGGAACCGTGCCCGCGTGCTGATGGCGGCGCCGGAGCTCAACCGGATCTTCCTCGAGAATTGCACGAGCAAGCCCCGCGAGCAGCAGATCTGGAGCTACCGCTACGGGGAGGGGAAGCCGCCCGCGGCGCGGGTGAGGCTCCAGGTGAAGACGGAGGCCGACGCGGCGGTCCTGAGTTGGACGCCGCTCGCCGCGCCGGTCGCCCTGCTGCGGGGATCCGGAGAGCGTCCCTGGGAGGTGGAGTTCGAGGAGGTCGCGCAGGTGAAGGCGGGCGAGGGGAGCTGGCGCGACGCCGGCCTTCGCAAAGGGATGGTCTATCACTATAGACTGGGCGTCCCGAGTCTCCGCGCGCGGACGCAGCCCCGCCCTCCGGAGGACGTCGTTGTCTCGATGCGGGCGGACGGCAAGGCCGAGGTCTCCTGGAAGGCGCCGCCCGAGGAGGACGTCGTCGGCTACACGATCCAGCAGGCGGTGGTCGACGTGGCTTCGGACGACCAGCACCTCAAGCTCAAGGGAAGGACGCCGCCGTTGGAGTCGCCGAGCGTGGGCGTCGTGACGGGGATTGGCCTGTTCCAGCCCTCGGGATCGGGAACGCTGACCGCGACCTCGTCGCTGGAATCGCTCATCGACGCGGGGCCCGGCGGTCCGGGGACCTACCGGCGAGAACTCGGCAAGGAGGATGCGAGTCCCCAGGGCAAGCCCTACGGGCAGAAGGTCCGCGCCTTCCGCGTGCTGGCGATGAACCGGCTGGGAGTCCTGAGCGGGCCCTCGGCGGCGGTCCTGACGATCCCGTCGTCGCCCCAGTGGGTGTTCGCGAAGGAGGAGGGGACGACCTGTCACGTCAAGTGGGCGGCGAATCCGGAGAAGGGGATCCAGGGGTACCGTGTCTACCGGATGGACGGCCGCTTCGACAAGGAGCCGGTGATGCGGTTGACGCCCGAGCCGATCAAGGAGCTCACGTTCTCCGACCGCGAGGCCGGCAAGAAGTCCCGCCGCTACTATGTTGTCGCGGTCGACGCCTTGGGCCAGGAGGGGGCGCCGTCGTCGCCGGTCTGGTTCGCCCGCGAATGGAAGCCCTACTACGATCCCTTCGTCGCCGACTGGCACCAGTAGCCGCCTCGTGAAACGAAACAAACCGCTTACTTCGTTTCATTGAAACGAAGTAAACGGTTTGTTTCGTTTCACGCTAGCGCAGGCGGCGCTGGAGATCGCGGAGCCAGTCGTCGCCCGGGGCGGCGGCGAGCTGGACGATCTGCGCCTCGAGGTCCTTGGGGTGGAAGGATTTGAGCGACTTCAGGCAGCAGGCCCGCACGGACACCACTTCCTTCGGATCCTTCAGCGCCGACCACAGCGTCTCCCGGGCGCTCTCGCTCTCGGGATAGGAGGCCAGACCCAGCGCCGCGGCGGCCAGGGCCGGCTCGGGCAGCCGCTTCCGCTTCACCGTCTCCCGGTCGAGATGGAGCTCCAGCGTGAGCCGCGCCTGCGGATCCTTCTGATCCGCCAGCCAGCCGATCGCCTCGATGAAGGCCTTCTCGTTCTCCGGCGACATCGCCAGGCCGACGCTGTGCGAGACCTCCTCCCACAACTTCGGCCGCACTCGGGGGAAGAGGCGGGCGTACTCGCCGGGGTCCTGATCCCGGAGCGTCCGGAGCGCCGCCAGCGCCCCCAGCCGCTCGCCGTAGGGCTTCTGCGGGTCGATGAAGAACGAGGCGACTGCATCGAGGTGGGCCGGATTGTTCGTCGCGACGAGCTCCTTCGCGGGCTGAGCCGAGGCGCCCGCAAGGAACTTCGCGCGCCGCTCGGCATCACCCGGGCCGTCGCTCCACTTGGAGCGGGAAGCCCGAACCGCGGGCGCCGGGGGCGGGGCCGTGTCCGGCCGCGAGCTGCAGGCCGCCAGGCAGAGCCAGGCCAGGGCCGCCGCCCTATTCATAGCGGAGCGCTTCCACCGGGTTGAGGCGCGACGCCTTCATCGCCGGATAGAGGCCGAAGAAGATTCCGACCACGCAGGAGAAGCCGAAGGAGATCACGATCGACCAGACCGAGATCACGCTCTCCCACTCGCCCCCGCTCGACATCGCCTTCCACAGCGGCAGCCTCGGGATGAGCTGCGCCCCCGCCACTCCCAGCACGATCCCCAGGATCCCGCCGATCAGGCTGATCGTCATCGACTCGATCAGGAACTGCCTCAGGATGTCGCGCCGCTTCGCGCCGATCGCCTTGCGGATCCCGATCTCGCGCGTCCGCTCCGTCACCGAGACGAGCATGATATTCATGATTCCGATCCCGCCGACCAGCAGCGAGACCATCGCGATGCTCATGAGCAGCATCGTGAAGGCGCCGGTCGACTCCTGCATCCGCTGGCGCCATTCGTTCATCGAGCGGACCAGGAAGTCGGGCTCCGTCTTCCCCTTGATCTTGTGGAGCTTCATCATCTCCGCCTCGACCAGGTCCATCGTCTCGTCGATGTTCTCCTCCGCGTCGACGGACACGCTGATCTGGCTGAGGTGGCGGCGGTTGAAGAGCCGGTAGAGCGCGGTGCTCACGGGGACGTAGACGGAGTCGTCGAGGCCCACCCAGGAGTCGCCCCCCTTGTCCTCCAGCACGCCGAGCACCTGGAAGTTCTTCCGGTCGATCTGGATCATCCGCCCGACCGGGTCGATGCCCCCGAAGAGCTTGCGGGCGATGCTCGCGCACATCACGGCCACGCGCAGCCGGCCGATGATCGCGGACTTGTCGAAGTAGCTCCCGTGCTCGACCTTGAAGTTCCGGATCGTCAGGTGCGACGGCGTCGTCCCGATCACCTGCGCGGACTCGTTGCGGTTCATGTACTTCACCTGGTAGGAGCGCCGGACTTCCGGCGCCACCGCGGAGACGTGAGGGATCTTCGCGACCGAGTCGCAGTCCTCGACCGAGAGCGTTTCGGCCGTGGTGGTCCGCGCGCCGCTGGCGCCCCGCGACACCGCGCCGGGGTAGACGAAGATCAGGTTGACCCCCATCTTGGTGATGGACTCCTCGACCTTCGCCTGCGCGCCGCGGCCCATCGCGATCATCATGATGACGGCCGAGACGCCGATCACGATGCCGAGCACCGCGAGCGTCGAGCGGAGCTTGTTCGCCGCCAGCGCGGAGAGAGCCACCTTGAAGGAGCGGAGGAAGAACATCGCCTAGGCCCCTCCCAGCGCGGAACTCAGGCTCGGGCGGGTGTCCTCGATCCGCTCGATGCGGCCGTCGCGCAGATGGACGATCCGGTGCGCGTTCGCCGCCACCGAACGGTCGTGCGTCACCAGCACGATCGTCACGCCCTTCTTCGAGAGCCCCTCGAAGATCTCGAGGATCTCATTGCCCGTCTTGGAGTCGAGGTTGCCCGTCGGCTCGTCCGCGAGGATGATCGAGGGGCTCGTGACGATGGCGCGGGCGATGGCCACGCGCTGGCGCTCGCCGCCCGAGAGCTGGTTCGGATGGTGGTCGTGGCGGTGGGCGAGCCCCACCGCCTCGAGCGCGTCCATCGCGGCCTTCCGCGCCGGGCGGCCCTGGTAGTGCAGGGGGAGCTCGACGTTCTCGACGGCGCTCGTCCGCGCCAGCAGGTTGAAGGTCTGGAAGACGAAGCCGATCCGCTGGCCGCGCACGACCGCCAGCTCGTCGTCCGTCAGCGTCGACACCTCCTGCCCCTCGATGGAGTAGCTGCCGGAGCTGGGGACGTCCAGGCAGCCCAGGATGTTCATCAGCGTGGACTTGCCCGAGCCCGAGGGGCCCATGAGGGCGACGTACTCGCCCTCGGCGACGTCGAGATCGATCCCCTTCAAGACCTCGACGTCCACCTCGCCGAGGCGGTAGTTCTTCACGATCTTGCGGGCAAGGATGACGCTCATGGATCGGACCGGACTAGAACCTGAGGCGGGGCCGCCCGTTGGGATTCTTCGGATCCTCCACGGGCCTCGTCACGAGGACCTCCGCGCCCTCCTCGATCCCCTCGAGGATCTCGGTGCGGACCCCGTTGTCGAGACCGACCTTCACGTGCACGACGGTGAAGGCGTCGCCGACGGCTCCGGAGGGGACGTGGACGACCGGGGCGCCGCCCTCGATCTTGACCGCTTCGCTCGGGACGAAGAGCACCTTCTTCCGCTCCCCGACGCGGATCTCCACCGAGGCCGTCATGCCGGCGTAGACGCGGCCGAAGATGTCGCCCTCGATGCCGATGCGGGCCTTGAAGACGATGACGTTGGAGTCGATCTCCCCGCGCGGCAGGATGAGGTTGACGAAGCCCTTGAAGCGTTCCTTGCCGCCGCTCGCCAGCGAGATCTCCACGGGCTGACCGACCTTCACCTTGGCGATGTCCGTCTCGTCGATGTTCGCCTCGACCATGAGCTTCGAGACGTCGGCCACGAAGGCGATCGAGGTCCCGCCCGTCGTCGCGGAGATGCCGCTCGCGACGATCTGCCCCTCCTCGACGAGCTTCTTGAGGAGGATTCCGGTGACGGGGGCGCGGATCTCCGTGTCGGCCAGCCGCTCGCGGGCGTCCTCCACGGCGACGCGGGCCTTTTGGACGTCGGCGAGCGTGAGCTTCTCGTCGGCGTCCTTCCGGTTGCGGACCAGGGTGAGCGCGGCCTCGGCCTGCTTCACCTTCTCCTCGGCGAGGCGCGAGGCCAGCCGGACCGTGCCGAGCTCGCTCTCCGTGATGAGCTCGCCGCTGAGCTTCTCCATCCGCCGCAGCTCCGAGGCCTTCTGCTTCTCGTCCTCGCGGGCGGCCGAGGTCTCGCTCTCGCCGGTCTTCAGGTCCGCCGCGTACTTGAATTTCGTGAGCTCGAGGTTCGCCTCCGCGGTGAGCAGGTTCGCCTCCGCCAGCGCCAGGTTGCGCTGCTCGATCTTCTTCTCGAGCTCCGCCAGCAGCTCGCCCTCCTTGACGGGTTCGCTCGGCAGCTTCTGGAAGCGGACCATGAGGCCGCTCGCCTTGGACTTGAGCTCGATCTCCCGGAGGGGCTTGATCTCGCCGGTCGCGGTGACGTTGAGGATGACGTCGCCGCGCTCGACCTTGGCGCGCTTGATTTCGACCTTCTTGTCGCCGTTCGGGGCCTTCGGCTGCCAGAGATACCAGCCGGCGCCGCCGGCGACGGCCAGGCCCGCCATGATGAAGGTGATCTTCATGTGAGGTGAATTATACCCGCCGATTTCCGCTCCAAGGCCCATTAGCTATACGCCCGAGAGGCCCGGAAATCACGAACGGGGGACGATGGAGGCGGTATAAGTAGTGGAAGGAGAACCTGATGAGCGTCGTGGCGATCCTCCTCCTCGCGGTCTGCGGTTGGCAAGATGCCGCGGTTCCCGATCTGGGGACGCGCAAGGCCGGCGTCGACTGGCCGGGCTTCCTGGGGCCGGACCACGACAGCAAGTCGCCCGAGAAAGGGATCCAGTGGCCGCCCCGCGCGCTCTGGCGCCGCAATCTGGGGACCAGCTACGGCATCTGCTCGATCTACCGCGGCCGCGCCTTCCAGTTCGACCGCTCCGGCAAGAACGCGGTCCTCCATTGCCTGAAGAGCGAGACCGGCGAGGCGCTCTGGAAGTTCGAGTACCCGAGCGAGTACGACGACATGTACGG
Source organism: Planctomycetota bacterium (assembly GCA_016200125.1). The sequence continues at coordinate 1,047 of JACQFK010000431.1, read as the reverse complement.
CTACGAGCCCGGGCCCCGCTGCTGCCCGGTCCTCGACGGCGACCGCGTCTACATCCTCGGCGTCGAGGGGATGCTCCACTGCCTCCGCGTCGCGGACGGCCAGCCGGTTTGGAAGAAGGACACGACCCGGGACTTCGGCGTGCAGCAGAATTTCTTCGGCGTGGGGAGCACCCCGATCGTCGAAGGGGAACTCCTGATCGTCCAGGTGGGCGGCAGCCCCGCGGGCAGCCCCGGGATCCAGTCGGGCGAGGTGAAGGGCAACGGCAGCGGCATCGTGGCTTTCGACAAGCGCACGGGCGAGGTGAAATACAAGATCACCGACGAGCTCGCGAGCTACGCGAGCCCGCTGGTCACCACGATCAACGGCCGCCGCTGGGGTTTCGTCTTCGCCCGCGGCGGCCTGGTGGGCTTCGAGCCCGCGACGGGGAAGCTGGACTTCCAGTACGCCTGGCGGGCGCGGATTCTGGAGAGCGTGAACGCGAGCAATCCCGTCGTGGCGGGGGATCTCGTGCTGATCTCCGAATGCTACGGCGTCGGCGGCTCGGTGCTGAAGGTGAAGCCGGGCGGCGCCGACGTGGTCTGGTCCGACGGCCGCAAGCGCGACCCCTCGCTCGCGACGCATTGGAACACGCCCGTCCACCTGGACGGCTACGTCTACGGCTCCAGCGGCCGCCACACGGCCGACGCGGAGCTCAAGTGCGTGGAGCTCGCGACCGGCAAGGTGCAGTGGTCGACCCCGCGGCTCACGCGCTCGTCGCTGCTCTACGTCGACGGCCACTTCATCTGCCTGGGCGAGGACGGCGCGTTGCGGCTCCTCAAGGCCGACCCCAGGCAGTACGAGGAGGTCTCGAAGGTCGTCCTCAAGTCGCCCGACGGCGAGCCGCTGCTCAAGTATCCCGCCTGGGCGGCCCCCATCCTCTCGCACGGCCTGCTCTACGTGCGGGGCAAGGACCAGCTCGTCTGCCTCGAGCTCATCCCGGCGAAATGAGATCGACGCTCCCGGTCCTGATCCTCGCGGCGGCCCTGTCCGGGTGCGACCGGAAGGTG
>JACQFK010000430.1 GCA_016200125.1 Planctomycetota bacterium | reverse complement strand
TAGACATAAGCTTCAACTCAACACGATTCGGGCGTCATGAAACTTCCACGGAGTCAATCCAGCACCGTCATTCCGGGCTCCACCGTGAAGGCCAGCCCCTCGTTGAAGAATCCCTCCTGAACCAGCTTCGCGAACTGTTCGTGCTGGATCCGATCCAGGAGGGCGTCGAACTTTCGATACCAGCTTTCCTTCATCAGCCCGACCTGCCAGTCGTAGCGGCGGAGGTCGACGATTCCGGCCCGCAGCATCTCCTCGTGGCAGGCCTTGATCTCGTCCTCCCGGTCCTTCAGAAGCTGCTCTACGGCGGTCCTCTGGACCTGCGTCAGGGACAGCTCCCGGTCGAGCTGGGCGCCCATCTTGCGCCAGCAGGACGGCAGGTCCGGCCGGCCCACCGGGACGGGTTCCGTCTGGGGAGCCGCGGCGGTCCCCTTCAAGACGGGAGCCCGCTCAGCAGCCGTCAATACCACGGCCGCTGGCTCCTGCCGCGGGGCCCCGGACCGCTCCCCGGCCGCCCGCGGCGAGGAAGAGCGGTGGAGGGCGGCGGCGACTCCGACCAGAAGGAGCAACCCCAGGGGGATCGCGACCTTCACTATTCGCGCCTCCGGTCACGGTCGACGCTCTGGAGCGCCAGAGTCGAAGTCGCCTGGACGCCACTGGGCTTCGTGGGGCGCGTGGCGGTGACCGTCACGAACCAGTCCGCGGCGTCATACCACAGGGTGCCGACCTTCAGTTTGGCCTGGAACTTGAGCACGTCTCCCGTGTTCGGAGCAGCCGTGAAACCGGCATCCTTGGCAAAAGGGCTGGTGGGCACGCCCGGATTCGACATGATGGTCTCGCTGTAGTGGATCTGGTTGGCGCCATTGAAGACCCAAAGCCGGACCCGGTAGCCCGAAGGAACCGGCATGTAGATGGTCGCCGTGTAGTGCGCCGACGTGGAGCCGGCCACCACTTTGCTCGGACCGGTGGTCGTGATGGCAGGCCCCTGCGCATGCGCCATCATGCTGCTCCCCAACCATACCGCTATGCCCGTCACCGCTCCGATTGCAATCCGCCGCATGGAATGTCTCCTCTCGTGGATCGAGATCCACCGGGTCGACGGACAGTCGCCGTCCCGATGAGAGAAGACATCTGCAATTCAGGGTCCGAAACTTTAGCCCCTAGGGGAATGCCTGCAAGATGAAGGGGCCGGGATTTTGCCGCCAAAGGATGGGCTGGCGGCACTCTTGGGAAAGTTTTGGGCGCAGCCTAACGGGTCAATGCAGGCTGCAAGCTCGATGCGCGTGAAATGTGGACACGATCCGCAACTCGACGCGCTTTGGGCGTCATGAGGATCTTGCGGACCAGCTTCCTGCCGATCCGGTGATTCGAGAACGCCACCAGCCGTTCAACGACGGCACAGAGTTCCGCGAGGTCACCATGCCAGGAATGACGGGCCAGTTCGGCCAAGGCATCGGGAGCGATCTTGCGGCGCCCGCCAAGAGCTTCCGTGACGAGGTGCGGAATATCGGACTTCCGATCCTCCAGAGAAGGCACCTCAATCACGGCACCCTCAAGGCGCAGTCGAAGCTCCCGAGACAGCCGGTCCAGATTCGTAGCGGTCGCCACGACCCTAAGATCAAGTTTCTGATCTTCAACGTCGCCAACGGCGCGAGCCTTCCGGTCAAACAAGGCGAGCAGGACCGGCTGATCTTCCGCAGCCAGCTGATCGACCCGATCCAGAATGAGCGTACCGCCTTGAGCGCCGCTGACGTACCCTTTCGAGGTCCGGGTCGCTCCGGACCAAGCACCCTCTGCATGACCGTAGAGGTCGCTGGCCGGGAACTTCAGGTGCTCGCAGGGAACTACGACGCAGGGACCTTTGGCGCGACTGCTGGATTCATGGATCCGGCGGGCGAGCTGCAGCAGATTCGCGCCTTCCTTGCCGAAGATCAGAATCGGCATTTCGGAGAGCGCCAGTCTGGACGCGAACTGCTCGGAGGAGGTTTCCCTGGAAGGCTGGAGCAACGACTCGATCCGATCCGCCGACGTGTGCGCGTAGGACGAAGCCTTCCGACGGCCCAGGCGTGCTTCCGCCTCGGCGCGCGTTCTCCGGAATTCCACGACGCGCAGCGCGTCCCCGACCTTCGTGGCCAGTCGTTCCGCCCGCCTTGAGACACGGACGACCTCATTCCACTTTCCCATGAGTCCTGAAATTCGCGCCTGCGCGCGGCAGATATGAAGCGTCGCGATCCAATCGCGCCTGCCCCGATTCAGACGCTGGGCTTGGGCGAGGCTGGCGGAAGCCCGATCCAAATCCTCATGGAAGGCCAAGGCGATCGCACGATTGGCGTAGGCGCAGCAGAGCACCGACTGCTGACCAGTAGTCGAGGCAAGGCTGATCGCCCGGTCAAGTATGGGGAGGGATTTCGACCATAGCCGGAGCGAGTTTGCGATATAGCCGGCAAAGGCCAATGCCTCAGCCTGACGATCCACCTTTCCAAGCCGGCGATAAGTCCAGTAGGCATGCATCATCATGGAGAATGCTCTGCGATGCTGTCCCAGTTCATCGTAGATGCTCCCCCGGACCGAGCGGGCGATCGCGAGCTCCGCCGCGTGGCCGGCCCGCTTGAGCATCCGGAGCGCACGGTCGGCGGGGCACGAGGCGGCCGCGAAATCCCACTGGCGGATCAGCACGATCGCCTGGTTCATCGCCGCCCGCCCGCGGCCCAGGACGTTGCGGCCCGATTTCTCGGCCTGGCGGAACTCCAGCAGGGCGCCGCGGTAGTCGTTCTTGGAGAGCAGGAAGTTGCCGTAGGTCTGGTGGAAGTTGAAGGCCGTCCGGGGCTTGAGGCGCAGCGCGTAGGCGCGCTTGAGCGACTCGCTCATCCGCTTGCGCTTCCCCAGCAGGAACCACGTGTAGGCGAGATGCAGATGGATGTCGGGCACCAGGTACTTCGGCCCCGTCTCGAAGCGCAGGGCGTCCCGCAGCACTCCGAGCGCCTCGCGGTAGCGGCCCACCTGCTGCAGCATCATCCCGTGGCGCAGGAAGCTCTCGCGGCCCGGGTCGCGCGCCGCCACTTCCGCCGCCGCCTGCAGCGCCAGGTCGTGACGCCCGTCGCGGAACAGACGATCCCTCATCCGCCGGAGGTCGGCGACCTTCGCGCGCTTGGGAACCAGAACCTCCGGGACGGCCGCCGGCGCAGGGGCCGGAACCGCCTGGAGGACGGAGTCTGAAACCTTCATCCCTACCAGAGGTCAAAACTACCTGAATATCTTATCGCGCGCAAGCGCCGGGCGTTTCGGCCGGGCCAAAATTTTGACTCCGCCCTCCCCCCGGGTCCTATTCCTATCGAACCCCCTGGGGACGAATCCGGTGAAGGATGTGGTCCCCCTCCAGCCCCTTCAGGGGAACGGAGACGACCTCCTCCTTCAGCCCCGTCGAGGCCAGGTAGCGGCGCACGTCGGGGTCCTCCGCCACCGACAGGCTGAACACCACGTCGTCCCCTGCCGACTGCGCCTGCACCCGCGCCGCCTTGTTCACCATCGTCCCAAAGTAGTCGAGCTTCCCGGCGTTGTTGATCGCGATCGCCGGCCCCTGGTGGATGCCGATCTTGAGCGTGACCTCCTCGAAATCGCTGCGGCTCCGGTGGGCCACTCCCAGCGCCTGCCGCCCCACCGTGTTGAAGCGGTCGCTGCGGAAGCCCGCCCAGTCGCGCTGCATCTCCACCGCCGCCTCCAGCGCGTCCCGGCCGCTCGCGAAGGTCGCCATCACCGCGTCCCCCATCGTCTTCACCACGCCGCCCCGGTGCAGCGACACCGCCTCCACCAGGTAGCGGAAGTGGTTCTGGACGAACGCGAAGGCCTTCGAGTCGCCGAGTTTCTGGTAGAGCTCCGTCGACCCCTTCAGGTCCGTGAACAGGATAGCCAGTGACTCGATCCCCAGCTCCTCGCCGGGCGCGACCGCCTCGCCCGGGAAGAGGTCCCGGAAGTCCTGGAGCGAGGTCACCATCGCGGCCGTCGCCGCGCTCTCCTTCCAGGTCTCCCGCTCCACCACCGTGAGCGCCTCCACCGGCAGCTTGTTCTCCACCTCGAGGACCCCGGGCGTGCCGGGCTCCAGCGAGAGGCCGGAGGCCTCCACGCGCACCCGCATCCCCGTAAGCGGCAGAATCCCCGGCGCCTGGTAGCAGCGGACCCGGAGCCCGCCCCCCGGCACCGGGAAGGCCTCTCGCCTCAGCTCCCCGGGCCGCACCCGCAGCTGCGCGAGAATCTGGGGCATGTTGCTCGGGCCGCCGATGCAGTAGACCTCGCGGCGCGCGGGACGCACCGCGGGATTCACCGTGAACCGCGCCTCGACCGACTTCGCCAGGTCGGCGCCGAACTCGACCAGGCAGGTCTCGCAGTGCGCCTTGGACTTCAGCTGCGAGAGCGTCAGCGTCTGGCGGACCGCGACCCGGCAGCTCGGACAGAGCACGGTCCAGTTGAGGTCGAGCACGCCGACCCGCGCGGCGTGCAGGAAGAGCCGCAGGACGGCGGTCCGGTCCTCGCTCCAGCGGTCGGCCGTCTCGAAGGGCCGCATCCGCACCACCTCGAGGTCCGGCGCCGCGAGCAGGTGGACGCGGAGCTTCTGGACCGCGGGCAGGTCTTTGAGCGAGGCGAGACGGGCATCGAGGACGTCGGGGTGGAGGTCGCGGCTTTCCGGAAGGGCGGGAGCCGGACCGCTCTCCGCCAGGTGGCGCTCGAAGGCCCGGGCCAGCTCCAGCAGCTCCTTCGTCGCCTTCTTCGGGGCGACCTTCTTCGCGAGGAAGGTGCCCAGGAAGTTGCGCGGGGTGAGGTCGGCGAAGACCTCGAGCGCCGTCCCGCCGTCCCACGGCGCGAACCTCATCCCGCCGACGAAGCGCTCCAGCGGCCCCGACGAATAGAGGCGCTCCACCTGGTAGTAGCGCCCTTTGACCCATTCGAAGGGCAGCTCGTCGTAGGCCAGCTTCATCCCCAGGTAGGTCGCCTCCGCCTTGTAGTAGCCCTTCT
>JACQFK010000407.1 GCA_016200125.1 Planctomycetota bacterium | reverse complement strand
TATCATCCCTCCGCGCTCGAGCGGAGGCCGAATCCGCCGATCACCCAGGCGCCCTACCACCGGGCGCGCAAGCTGGCGGTCGGCGACGCGGTGACGATTCCGGTCTATGCAGACCAGCACTGGAACGCGACGGAGCTCTACCTGGAGGAGGGGGCGGGCTACGAATTCTCGTCCACGGGCGAGTGGCTCGACCACACGATCGCCTGCGGACCGGCCGGCGCGGCGGACGGCCATTTCCAGCTCGGCGAACTCGTCCACATGGCGGGCACGTTCCTGGGCAAGCTCGAGGGGGTGTTCAAGAAGGTGACGGGCAACCAGGACGCGGACTTCATCCTGACGCGGCGGCTCGAGTCGGCGCCCTGGTTCTCGCTGGTGGGCGTGATCGCCAACGACGGCCTCAAGGGGAGCGCCAGTCCGCCGCCGGACGGGTCGCCGACGCCCCACCAGTTCCTGAAGATCGGCGCGGGCCCGCACCCGGTGACGGTGAAGAAGCCCGGCTATCTCTTCGCCTTCGCCAACGACGCCTGGTTCAAGTACGACAACAACCACGGCAGCGTGCAGATGAAGGTGCGCCGCACGTCGTGATTGGGGTTGGCATTCGGCCCGCGGAGGGGTATTCTGAAGTCGCCCGGCGCCGGCTTGGATGGGCATGATATCCGGCGCACTCCCGTGGCCGATGAACGCGTCCGCAGGCAGATCACCCTCCGCGCCGCCCAGCTGATGTACGAGCGGGTGGAATCCGAGTACTTCAGCGCCAAGCGCAAGGCCGCCCGCGAACTCGGCTTCGACGCTCGCTTCCGGCCTCAGGACCTGCCCTCCAACAAGGAGATCCGCAGCGAAATCCAGAAGCTCGCCGAGCTGCTGGAGGGCGAGCAGCGCAAAGAGAACCTCCGCGACATGCGCATCGAGGCGCTCCGCCTCATGCGCAAGCTCGTCCGCTTCGAGCCCCGGCTGATCGGCAGCGTCTGGACGGGCCACGTCCGCAAGGGCTCGGACATCGACCTCCGCGTCTTCACGGACTCCCTCTCGGCCCTCACGTCCGCGCTGGAGGACTACCGGATCCCCTTCGACATCGAGCGGAAGCGCGTCATCAAGTTCGGCGAGGAGCGGCACTTCACCCACATCCACATCCACGACCGCCACACCTACGAGCTGACGGTCTACCCGACCGACAAGATCGGCTACGTGTTCAAGAGCTCGATCACCGGCCAGGCCATGGAGAAGGCGACGATCGCGACCCTCGAGCGGCTGCTCCGCGAGGAGCGGCCCGGCGCGGATCTCGACGCCGAGGTCGAGCGGCTGGAGGATCACGTCGACCGCTTCGAGCTCTACCGCACGCTGCTCTTCCCGCTCGAGACCGTGAAGCAGGATCCCCGCTGGCACCCCGAGGGCGACGCGCTCTACCACAGCCTGCAGGTCTTCGAACTCGCCCGCCACGAGCGGCCCTGGGACGAGGAGTTCCTCCTGGCGGCGCTGCTCCACGACGTGGGGAAGGCGATCGACCCGGCGGACCACACGGCGGCGGGCCTCGCCGCGCTGGAGGGGGTCGTCACGCCGCGGACCGAGTGGCTCATCGAGCACCACATGGACGCGCTGGCCTACCGGAACCGCGACCTCGAGAAGGAGCAGCGGGTCGCCCTCGAGAGTTCGGAGCACTTCCAGGACCTGATGCTGCTGCGTGAGTGCGACGACCGCGGCCGCGAGGTGGGCATCGAGACGGGAACCCTCGACGAGACGCTCCAGTACCTCCGCTCGCTCGCCGACGAATCGTATCTCGACGGGATCGTGTAAGAATTGAACTCGAGCCCGCAGGGGGGTAGAGTGTGTCGATGCCCCGCCGCTGCGTCCGGGAAATCCTGAGCCTCGCCGCCCTGGCCATCGCCGCCCCGGCCTGCGGCAAGGGCGGGGGAGGGGCGCTCCCCGTGTTCAGCAACACCCAGGCCGCCGCCACGACGCCGGCCGGCACCCAGCACTCCATGATCAGCATCAACTTCACGCTTCTGGATGCCGAGAGCGATTCTACGGATGTCGCGGTCTTCTTCTCGGCCAACGGCGGCGTCACCTGGGCCGCGGCGACTCCGGCCTTCGGCGGTCCGCCGATTGTCGGACTGGCCACCTCTCCGACCGGCATCGCGCACAGCTTTCTCTGGGACTCCGGCGCCGACCTGGTGGCCACCGGGACCGTCGCCTACGGCGGAGGCATCACGAGCGTCGGGACCGTGAACACGCAGGTGCAGATCCAGGTCGTCCCCACCGGAGGCACGGCGGGAACGACCGGGAACTTCACGGTCGACAACACGATGGAGCGGCCGATCGGATCGGTCACCGCGATCTTCCCCTGGTCCTTTGCGCTGGTCGGCAATTCCGAAACCGCGGAGGGCGACCTGGTCGCCGACGCGATGAGGACGCGCTACGGCACGCAGCTGGCCTTCCAGAACGGCTGGGGGATCCGGACGAACCTCCCCTCGCCGGCCTTCCTGCCTGCGAACCTGTCCCTGCGCCGCCCCGAGGCCGGCTACGCCGCGGGCCCGCCCTACGACCTCGTGGCCGCGGACGTCTACGTCATGCTGCCCTTCGGAAACAAGGGGGTGACCCGGACCGTGACGGGCACGCAACTCTATGCGATCCTGGAGCAGGGCGTCTCCCTTTATCCGGCCAACAACAACGGCTTCCCCCAGATCTCCGGCTTCAACTTCAGCTTCAAGGCCTCGAACCCCGTGGGGTCCCGCGTGCTCTCCGTCACGTTGACGGGCGGAGCACCCATCGCGAACGACGCGACCGTCTACACGTTCGTGACGAACAACTACATCAACGCCGGCGGGGACAACTACGCGATGCTGGCCGACGGCCAGGGTACGATCCGGGAGAACATGGCCCAGATCGTCTGCGACTACATCCAGGCCGCGGGCCCCCTCACGCCGACCATCGCGGGGCGCATCACCGTGGTGCCCTGAGTCCGAACCCCGCTCGGAACTACGAGGCGGCCTGGCGCGGAGGGTCTTCGATCGAGAGGTCGGATTCGAAGACATCCACCGCCGTGCGCGCGATCCGCGCCGTGTCGCGGTACGCGAAGGCGCCGACTCCCAGCGAGCCCGCCACGGGGAGCCATCGGGTGGCCGCCTGGGAGGCAAGGCGTTCGGAAAGATGAATTCCGACCGTCCTCAGGGTCGTCTGAAGGATGTCGAGAGAGGCCCGACGGATGAGGAGGCGCTGTCCGCTGCGGACGACGACGCTGCGGAGCGCCTGGGCGGCGCCGTGCTTGAACAGGCAGTAGAGCATGCCCTCCGGGGTGAGGCAGGCGGTCTTGCCGTAGACCGAGGCGATGTCGGCCACCATCTGACCCTGGAGCCGCCAGACAAGATAGAGGTCGGGGACGAGGGTGAGGAAGCCCGCCGGGCCGGGGGGAAGCGCAAGAGCTCCGGAGATGGCCGCCGCCTTCAGCGCGGCGACGTTTCCGATGGTCTGCGAACGGCGCTGGGGAGTCTGGGAACTGGATTCGCGCGACCGGGGGATGCCGGCGAGCAGCCGCTGCAAGGCCTCCGTGATCGGCCCGGAGCGGACGGAAGTCCAATTGAACATGGCGTGTATTAGACTACGGATCGGACCGCGGCGTATCTGCGATTTGTCCGTATCCTGAGGAGGAGATCTCGCGATGAATCGGCTCGTGGAAGCCCTCTGCTCGGACGAATGCGCCGGCCGCGCTCCCGGCACTCCGGGAGGCATCGCCGCCCGCGGGATCGTGAGGGAGGCCTTCCGCCACGCCGGCCTTTCTCCCATCGAGCAGCCGATCGCCGTCGGCGCGAACGTGCTCGCCGCCCTCCCGGGCGCGACGGATCGCTGGGTGATCGTCGCCGCCCACTACGACCATCTGGGGAAGGAAGGGAACAGGATCTATCGCGGAGCCGACGACAACGCCGCGGCCGTCGCCATCCTGATCGAAGCGGCCCGGGCGCTGTCGCGCGAGAAGCTGAAGCGCGGCGTCCTTTTCGCCGCCTTCGACGCCGAGGAGCCGCCCCACTTCCTTCAGAACACCATGGGCTCGCAGGAGTGGGTCCGCCGGCCCACGCTGCCGCTCGACCGCGTGGACCTGATGGTCTGCCTGGACCTGGTCGGCCACGCCTTCGGCCCGCCCGGGGTGCCGGAGGACGTGCGGCGGACGCTCTTCGCGCTCGGCGCGGAGCGCAGCGCCGGGACCTCGGCGCACGTGGACTCGCTGGCGCGCGCGGTCCCGGGGGTCGTCGTCCGCCGGGCCGACGCGGAGATCATCCCGCCCCTCTCCGACTACGAACCGTTCTGGGCGAAGGAGATCCCCTTCCTCTTCCTGTCCTGCGCCCACGGCCGGCACTATCACACGCCCGAGGACACGCCGGCCTGGCTGGACTGGGAGAAGATGGACGCCACGGCGCGCTGGCTGGAGCGCTTCGTCCGCGAGACCTGCGCCCGGCCGGAGCCGCGGATCGCGTGG
>JACQFK010000406.1 GCA_016200125.1 Planctomycetota bacterium | reverse complement strand
GTCGTTCGCGCGGAAGTCCGCCTCCGCCGACGAGAGGGTCTTCAGCGACGCCGAGGCCCCCCGCTCATGGGAGGCCCGTTGGCTGGAGAGAAACCCCGGAACCGCTATGAAGGCGATGAGAAGGATGACCGCGCAGACGACGATGAGCTCGCCCAGCGTGAGCCCCCGGGACGCCGGCTTGAGGCAGGGAGTCATCGGGATGCCCTTTCACCCTCTGATCCCTGACCCTGCCCCGATTATAGCACCCTATCGGGGACTTTGCGCCGGACCCGTGCCCGAGGGGACGTAGTTGACGTTCGAGCTCAGCACCACCTTGTCCACCACGAAGCCGTCCTCCCGCATCCACAGGTTGAGCGTGTGGATGCCGGCGCTCGTCACGTTGATCGTGGCCGAGACGCCGTCCATCGTGTCGCGCGACCAGGTCCAGGCCGTCCCGAAGCTGGAGATGCGGTCGCTGGTCGTCGACTCCGCGCCGTCCAGCCCCGCGTGGATCGAGTCGTCGGAGCCCGTCGCTCCTATGCCGCGGATCCAGACGTGATGAAGGCCCGTCTTGACGAAGTTGACCTTGTAATCCAGGCGCGGGCTGTTGGCCGCGTAGCCCGTGTCCTGGTTGATTCCCGTGTTGGGGGTCGCCTGCAGCGCGGTGCCCGAGGAGCCGGCAGGGGTCGTCGCGGACCAGGTGTGGCCTCCCTGGTCGAGCTTGCCGTCGAAGTTCTCCACCTCGATGGAAACCAGGCCGTCCGGGCCCGGGTCCTGCTTGAATCCGACGCCCGACACGGAGACGTTCGTGAACGTCGCGCTGCAAAGAACGCCGTCGCTGTGGCTCGTGACCGCGAGGCCGACCATGGCGCTGCTGCTCAGGGCGATCGTATCCGACCCGACCAGCGTCCAGGTCGATCCGTCCGTCGAGACCGAGCCCGTCAAAGTCGAGCCCGACCGGACCACCCGGACCCAGTACGGCGCGACCACGACCGGTCCCGCCGTGCTGGCGCTCGCGCCTCCCACGGCGACCCGCCGCTGGAAGGAGGCCCCGCTGCCCGGCGTGATGACCATCATCGCGTGGCGCGCCGCATCGGAAAGCCCTTCGCGGATCATGACCCCGGCCTTGGCCCAGACGTTCGTGTTCTGCACCGCGGTGACCCGCGCGGTCACCGTGCCGTCGCCGTTGAGGGCCTGATAGACGAACTGGAACTCGTCCAGCGTGTTCCAGATGTCCGCGCCCGAGCCCTTCACGGTGAAGGTGCCGCCCGAATACGACGAACTGCCCGCGGTTCCGACGCTGCCGATGTCGCGGTTCTGCCAGGGCGAAGGCAGCGATCCTCCCGGGAAGAGCCGGGCCTGGGGGATGATCTGCTTCGCGGTGCTCGGGCTGGACCAGGACAGCTTCGCGACGGCGCCGCCGCCGTTCTCGTAGTACTCCATCTTCAAGTCGTAGCGCTGCCCCGCCGCGAGCGCGATCGTGCCGCTCCACTCCGTCGGCCCCTGATCCACCCACTTGTCGATGAGCAGCACGTTGTTCACCCAGAGGCGGACGCCGTCGTCGCTGGTCGTAAAGAACGTGTAGGTCTCGCCGAACTGCGGCTGCACCTGGCCGCTCCAGCGGATCGAGAAGGAGTCCACGCCGATCGTGGGGTCGGGCGATCCGCTGCCCCAGTCGAAGTCCACGGTCGGATCGCTTCGAGTGATCTTCAGGCCCGTGAGATCGATGTTGTCGTAGTACTGCGCGAGCAGCCCGGTGGAGGGACCGGAATTGTCGACCGTCACGGTGATCTGGTGGCTGCCGGACAGCCCGCCGCCGTCGTAGACGGTCATCTTGAGCGTGTGGGTCCCGTTGCTCAACGACGTGGTGTCCCAGCGGCCGTGGTCCCCGTTGATATGGTAATGGCCCCCCGCGGCCGTGTCGCTGTACTTCAGGACGCCGTCGACGTAGAACTCCGCCTTGACGGTGCCGACGTCGTCGATGCCGTCGCCGTAGAACTCGGCAGTGGCGCCTGACACGACGTCGCCGTTCCTCGGCTGGGTGATCCGGGCCGTCGGCGCGCCGTTCACCACGTCGTCGTCGATCACCGTGATCGTCACATTCTGGGAGGTCAGCCCCGACGACGAGCAGGTGATGGTCGCGCCGTCGTTGGAGGAATCGGGGTCCTGCGCCGCCGAGACCGTCACGGTCTGCGGCGTGTTCCAGTTGGATGGCGTGAAGGTGAGGCTCGTGGGCGACGGGGAGACGTCCGTGTCCCCGGAGCTCCGGGCGACGCTGACGGTCACGTTCGCGGCCGGCGCGATGGCCAGCCGGACGGTGAACCCTGCGCTGGAGCCCTCATTGACGTTCATCGAAGTCGCCGAGGTGATGATATTCTGCGTCCCGGTCCCGGTGTAGCGCAGTTTGTAGATCGTGCCGCCGTGGCTGCAGTAGTAGAGCGCGCCGTCGGGGCCCACGCCGGCATCGGTGAGGCTGCTGTTCCCGGTGACGAAGACGCTCGTGCTGTTGATGTTCTTCAGGGTCGAGTCCAGGACCGACCGCATCAGCTTGCCCGAGTTGTAGTCGCAGAAGAACAGGTTGTTCATGTACTGCGACGGGAAGGCCGAGGCCGTGTAGAACGCGCCGCGCGTGAGGCAGCCGCCGAACGTCGAGACGTTCGTCTGGTAGGCCAACTTCGGCATCAGCTTGGTCGAGTCGGTCGTGTTGTTCTCCGTGGGCCAGCCCTGCCGGCTCCCGGCGGTCACGAGGAAGATCTGTTCCCAGCCGTCGCCGACCTCGGTGAGCCAGAGATCGTTCGTGCCCGGCCTCATCCGCAGGCCGAAGGGGTTGCGGAAGCCCTTGGCGAACATGTAGCTCTGGGCGCTCGAGGGGCTGCCCGACTGGTACCAGGGGTTGGTCGAGACCGCGGCCCCCGAGAAGCGGTCCATCCGGATGATCTTCGATCCGAGCGAGGTCCACTCGCTCGCGGTCCCGTCGCCGCCCGCGTTGGTTCCGTTGCCGTTGTTCCCGATGCCGACGTAGAGAAAGCCGTCGGCGCCGATCGCCATGCCGCCGCCGTCGTGATTGGCGGCGACCGTCGGCAGGTCGGGGCCGATCTTGGTGCGGCTCTGCCCCACGAGGTTGCCCGACCCGTCCACGACGGCCGTGTATCGCAGCACCTGCTGGGTGCTGTTGTTCACCGAGGCGAACAGGTAGACGTACTTGTTGCTGGAATAGGAAGGATCGACGATCACGTTGTCCAGGCCGCATTCGCTGCTCGTGATGACCGTGTCCGTCGAGAAATTGGCCGCCTGCAGCGTCCCGTTGCGGATCACCCGGACCTGGCCGGTCTTCTGGGAGACGAACAGGGTGTTGGACCCGTCCGTCGCCCAGGCGATCCCGGTGATCTGGCTCAATCCGCTCGCGAAGACCGTCTCCGCGAAGTTGACGTCCTGGGGCGTGCCGGCGAATCCGGCGGGCACCAGGACCAGCATGGCCGCCGCAACCGCTCCCGCCCAGAATCTCATCGGATCCTCCTGTATTTGCATATCAATCATGCATATGGGTCGTATTATGCATTTGCAGCGAAAAGGAAACCCCCTATTCAGGGGGGGGTCTCCGGAAATCCCGGAGCTTATCGGCGCCGGCGCTTGAAGAAGGCGGCCGCTCCCATCAGGATCCATCCTTCCAGACCGGTGAGGCCGCAGCCGCCGCCGCCCTTGCCTCCCGCCGCAACGAGCGGCACCACGCCGCCCGCGGGGGCGCCGGTGAGGACCAGGGTGCCCATCGCGCTGCCCGGGATCGCTCCCTTCGCCTGCGACGAGCTCGACCACGAGAGCTGCGCGACCGCGCCTCCGCCGTTCTCGTAGTATTCGAAGACGATGTCCGCCGCCACGCCCGCCGTGAGCGCGATGCTCCCGCTCCATTCGGTGGGCCCCTGATCCACCCAGTGGTCGAAGAGCAGCACGCCGTTCACCCAGAGGCGCGAACCGTCGTCGGAGTTGACGTAGAAGGTGTAGGTTTCCGAGTACAGGGGGACGATCTGGCCGGTCCAGCGCACCGAGAAGCCGTCCGCCGGGATCGAACTGTCGGGGCTGCCCGTCCCCCAGTTGTAGTTGACGCCGGGATCGACGCGGGACATCGCGAAGTTCGTCAGGTTCATGTCCGTGTAGTAGTCGCCCTGCAGGCCCTTG
>JACQFK010000021.1 GCA_016200125.1 Planctomycetota bacterium | reverse complement strand
CGATTTTAGAACTGCCGTCAGAGATTCGATCAGAAATGGCGTTTCGCGAACGCCCGACCAGAGCCCGACTTAAGGTAACGCTCGAATTGGACGGCGCGCGCTCGATCCTCGAAAGAGATGCTCACGGTAATTTTCCACGGACGCCACTTGGCCGTGTGAAAGGACCGACCCGCGTTGTGCTCCTTTAGCCTGGGCTCCAGATCGTCGGTCATTCCGATGTAGTACTTGTTCGAAAACCTTACGCTCTTAAGGACGTACACAATCGTCATCGGGCTTGCCCCGCCGTAGCTCGCCGGGATATCCGCCTTCGCGCCTTTGCGCTTCGGCGGGATACCCACCTCCGGTTGCCTCGCTCCGCTCGGCGAGCGGAGGCGGGTACGCCCGGAAGGACTTGAACCTTCAACCACCGGATTAGAAATCCGGTGCTCTATCCAGTTGAGCTACGGGGGCAGACGGGCGCGGGTGTCCGGACGGAGAGCTAGCTTCTTCGAAGGGCGTGGTGGGGGGCCGCCGCGGTCATAGAGGGATTATACGATCCCTCCGCGCCGGCGCCACTGCAGATTACGCGCGGCGACGTCTCAGCAGACGCAGCCCGATCAGCGGGAGCAGGAACTCCAGGCCGCCCAGGCCGCAGCCGCCGCCTCCGCCGCCCCCGCCCCCGCCGCCTCCGCCTCCGCCGCCGAACACGACCGCGGGGGGCTGGGCCTTGAAGAGCGTCACGCCGCCGGCGTTGAGCTGGTCCTCGTCCGGCAGGCCGGCCGAGACGCTGTTGACCACCCAGGGGCTCAGGTTCGCGATCGCCGCCGCGGTCAGCGCCTCGAACTCGTCCCGCACGCCGTCGCCGTCCGCGTCCTGGTCATGCACCCACTCGTTCTTCGAGAGCGGGCCTTCCTCGAACACCGCCGCCGCCTGGTCGATGATGACGAAGTAGTTCCGCAGCGCCCCCGTGGCGCCGCCCTGCAGGTTTCCGCCCAGCGTCACCGGGCCCGCCGCGAAGGTCTTCTTGTGCGCCTTCATCAGCTGGCCCGGCGAGACCGTGACGTCGCGCGTCGCATCCGGCGTCCAGGTCCCGTCCAGCCAGGTCGGCTTGTTCGCTCCCGCGCGGTTGTCTAGGAGCACGTAGACGTCGGCGCCGGCCGTCAGGGTGAACGTGATCAGCGAGGCCGAGGCGTCCTCCTTGTCGTCCTCGGCGGTCCGCAGGATGATCTTGCCGTTGAGGACCACGGGGACGTTGAACTGGTAGCTCCGGTCGACGAAGGCCAGGCAGGTGCTCGCCGGGCCCACCAGCGCGAGCGAATAGGGCCGGCCCGTGCCGATCGCGCCCAGCGTCACCGTGTTCACCTGCGTGGACGGCACCGGCGGCGAGTCGATCTCGTCGATCTCGATCATGTAGCGGGCCAGGTCGGCCTGCTCCTGCGCCGTGAGCACGCCGCCGAAGTGCTTCGTGGCGGCCGTCCCCGTCACCGCCATCACGTCTGCGAGGGTCGCCGCGGAGCCGTCGTGGAAGTAGGGCGCCGTCTGCCAGACGCCCTTGAGGGGCGGCGTGTCGACGCCGGGGAGCGCGACGCCGTTCAGACGCTTGCCCGAGGTGGGCTTCAGCGTGCCGACGTCGTGCAGGATGGGCGTGTTGGGCGGCACCGGACCCACGGGGTCGATCGCGGGCGGCAGGGTCCCCACCGTGCTGTCGGTGAATCCCCGGCCCTTGTGGCACCTCTGGCAGTCCTTCGCCTTGAAGACGGCCTCGCCCGCGGCGCCCTGCGCCGTGAGGGTGCCGTCGGCGTTGCGGAAGGGGCTGCGCTGGACCTTCTGGAGCGACTGGACGTAGCTCGCCAGCGCGTCGAGGTCGCCGCCCGGCACGGGCCGGCCGGCATTCGGGGCCCCAAGCGGCGGGTTGGGGGCGCCTCCGCTGAAGCCGGTCCCGCCGAAGGCGTTCTGGATGTCGTTCTCGAAGTCCTGGATCTCGTCGAAGTTGGCCGACCAGTGGACGTTGCCGTCGTTGGTCCCGCCGCGGCCCTGGAGCATCACGGTGTTGCGGAAGCCCTCGCCGCGGTTGGTGAAGTCGAAGACGCGGGCGTCGGAGCCGCCGTCCAGATGGCAGCCGGCGCAGCTGATGTAGCCGTTCAGGCTCATCCGGGGGTCGCCGGCGTTGTAGAAGACCCGCTTGCCCTGCAGGGTCAGCGTCGCCAGCTTGTCGGCCGTGAGGATCGTGCTGATCACCGTGGAGGGAGCCGGCAGCGTGACGGCCGTGCCGTTGAGGATGGTCGTCGTGTCGATGACGCTCACCGTGCGGCCCATGTAGTTCTGCACCCAGAGCTTGTTCGTCGCGGGATCCAGCACGAGCCCCTGCGGCGACAGCCCGTTGGTGGCGTTCGTGCCCGACGGATCGCCGATGCTGTTCAGCGGCGTCGCCATGCTGTAGAGGTCCCGCACCTGGATCCGGTTCGTCCCCTGCAGGGCGATGAAGAGGTAGTCTCCCAGCGGGCTGGTGCAGGCCGCCTGGGGCATCTCCGAGTTGTCGACGTCCACCCGCTCGAAAAGCTGTTCCGTGTTGTTGGCCAGGTCGAGCGAGCCCACCATGGCGCGGTAGGTGACCTCGGGGCCGGGGGTCCGCCCGTCGCGCTCCGGCGTCTTCGTGCCGCGCTGGATGTTGTCCTTCTTGCAGGGCACCCAGGCGCGGCGGCCGTCGGGCGTGATCACGAGCGAGGTGAGGTAGTTGGGGACGCCGCGGCCTCCGTTGGCCGTGGGGCCCGAGCCTCCGCCGAACTCGGGATCCGGCGACAGGCCGGGACCCGGGTCGATCGCCAGGTTGAAGGTCCGCACCGGCGAGAGCGAGGACGAGAGCTCGGCGACCTCGCCCCGGTTCCCGGTGGCGAAGGCGACGGTGTTGAACTGGAGAAGCGGATCGGACTGGGGCGAGATGAAGCGCGTCACCAGGACGCGGCCGTCGCCCGTCACGGAGATGCCGCGCGCCGAGGGCGGCGTCGTCGAGGTCGCGAGCACCTGCCGCGTGGTCGTGCTGAACTTCCAGACGCCGCCGGCGCCCTGGAAGGAGACGTAGGCGGCGCTGCCGTCCGGGGTCATGCAGATGCCGTAGGGCATGGAGCCGTGCGGCAGCGGGATCACGTGCTGGAGGGCGAAGGGGGTCGTGGGCTGGATGATGCTGATCGAGGGATGCGTCTGGCTCACCACCCAGATCGACTTGTCCGCCGCCTGAGCGAGCGTCCGCGGGTTCTGCCCCACCGGGATTTCAGTGACGGCGCTGGTGCCCGTGTGGATCGTCGCCACCGTGTCCTGGTCGGGGTTCACGACCCAGACCCGGGTGTTGAGCGTGTCGAGGATGATCGTCGACGAGTTGGTGGGCTGCACCGTCGTCTTCGGGTGGATGACCACGAGCTTGAACTGCGAGATGAGAGTGCCCGAGCCGGGGCCGACGTCCGTGATGCTTACGGTGATGTTGTAGTGGCCCGGGTTCGCGTACACGTGGTCGCGGAACTTGACCGCGTTCGCCGTGTCCGGGGTGCTGTCGCCGAAATCCCACTGGTAGGTCAGTCCGGAGCCGGTCGCGGTGACGTCGAAATGGACGTTCTGTCCGACGATGCCCGGGTTCGGGGCGGCGGAGGGCGCCACCGTGATCACGGGGATCGGGAGCGCGGAGGTTCGGATCCCGGGGACGAACCCCAGAAGGGGCAGCGACAGCAGGAAGGCGACGGCGGTTCTCATTCGTTTCGTGCTCCGGATTACCGAGCATGGTATGGGATGGGGGCGTTCGGGTCCAGTTCTACCTCATCCTGATTTTCAAGTGGACCCGGCCCCTGCGATCTGGTATTCATCCACGCGACCTCATGTCCACCATCGCGCCGGATCTGCGGAGCCGCACGAGCGGGCTGCTGCTCCACCCCACGTCGCTGTCCGGGCCCGCGGGGATCGGCGACCTGGGCGCGCCGGCGCTGAAATTCGCCGCCTCGCTCGCCTCCGCGCGCCAGACCTGGTGGCAGATGCTGCCCGTGGGGCCCACGGGCTTCGGCAACTCGCCCTATTCCGCGCTCTCGTCCTTCGCCGGGAATCCGCTGCTCATCAGCCTGGAGCGGCTGGCGGACGAAGGCTGGCTGGCGCCGGACGACACCGCGGGGCCGGCCTGGCGCGACGACCGCGTGCCCTTCGCGGAGGTCGAGGTCTTCAAGGCGGAGCGCCTGCGGCGGGCCTTCGCGACCTTCGAGCGCGGCGCGACTCCGGAGCAGCGCGCCCGCTTCGAGGCCTTCCGGGCCTCGACCGACTGGCTGGCCGACTGGTCGCTCTACCGCGCCCTCAAGGACGCGAACCGCGGGGCCGAGTGGGTCGGCTGGGAGCCCGCCCTCCGTTCCCGCGAGCCCGGCGCGCTCGCCGCCGCGCGGGACGCGCTCGCCGCGGAGATCCGCTTCCACGAGTT
>JACQFK010000415.1 GCA_016200125.1 Planctomycetota bacterium | reverse complement strand
GCAGCCACGACCGGATGAAGACGGGGACCAAGGTGAAGGTGCGGCTCGAGATCGGGAAGTTCAAGGACGTCCTCGAGGCCGAGGGCATCGTGCGCTGGTGCTTCCAGAGCGCGAAGGAGGAGTCGAATTTCTACGCCGGCATCCGCTTCGTGAAGATGCCGCCCCCCGTGGCCTCCAAGATCGCCAAGCTGCGCGGATACTTCACCTCCCCGGAGTACAAGTCCCGGACCGCCGCCAGGAAGCGGAGCCATCCCCTCGGAGTGGATTTCCCTACGTAGTGCCCTGAAGGCCCCTCGCGGCGTCTGATGAAGTAGATGTCGATCCTCGCCCTGGTCCTGGTCCTCGCTCCCCAGACCGACCCCGTCCGGGATCTCGTGGACCAGCTGAGGTCCGATACCGTCGAGGAGCGGGATCGCGCCTATTCCCGGCTCCGGACGATGGGCCCCCTCGCCGCGCCGGCGCTCCTGCGGGTCTCCACGGACCAGGACGCGGAGCTGGTCGTCCGGGCCAAGCAGCTCCTGAGGACCTTCGAGCGCCGCGAGTCGCTCCCCGCCCGGCTGCTCAAGGAGTTCCCGGGGCTCGAGGAACGGCTGGCGCTGGGAGAGGCCGAGTGGACGACGGTCCTGTTCGAGGTCTGCGACGGCCGGCCGGCGCATTCCGGCCTCCGCTGGAAACACTTGAACGCGCTTGCCGCCGGGGCGATGCGCGGCGCCCGGTCGCGCGAGGAGATCCGGGGCGTCTGCTCCCTGGTCCGAAGCGAGCGCTTCTACTCGGCGGTCCCGGAGATCCGGCCTTTGATCCTGGATCCGGACCCGGAGATCCGGAAGTCCGCGATCGAAACGCTCTCCACGCTCCGGGTGGCCGGGCTTGAAGACGAGTTCGCCGTCCTGATCGAGGATCCGGAGCGAGCCTGCTGGCTGGAAGCCGCCGCCTCCCGGATCCGCAATGCCGGCTGGGTTCCGCTGCTGTCGAAATCGCTGGCTCACGCGGAGCCGCAGGTGCGCCGATACGCCGCCGAGGCGATCTTCGAACTTCCCCTGCCGGATCTGCTGCCGCTCCTCCTGCCGCTCGCCCGCGATCCGGACGTCCTGCTGCGCCGCTGCGTCCTCCAGGCGCTGGAGCGCCTGGACGCCCCCGAGACGGCCCCCCTGCTGATCGGCCTGCTGTCCGATGCGGACGACTCGATCCGCGAACGTGCCTCGGGCCTCCTGCACCGGGGCCGCTTCCCCGGCATCGGCTGCTTCATCCGCCCGCTGCTGAAGGACGAAAGGGCCGAGGTCCGCCTTACGGCGCTTCAGGCGCTCCGGCGCCTGGGAGCACGCGAGTCCGCGCCCGACATGATCCTGCTGCTGGACGATCCCGACGCCGAAGTCCGGCAGGGCGCCGTCGACGCGCTCCGGAGCTTCCAATTCAAGGAAGCCTTGCCGGAGATCCGGAGATGCCTGACCGATCCCGCCGAAGCGGTGCGGGAGGAGGCCGCCGAGGCGCTCCTCTACCTCAGCCCGGGCGAGGTGCTTTCCCATTTCCTCGCGCTTCTCCGGGATCCGAGGCCCGTGATCCGCCGCCAGACCATCTACCTGCTGAAGAACGCCGAGATCCGCGAGGCCCTGCCCGAGATCGCGCCCCTGTTCTACGACGAGAACGACGAGGTGAGGCAGACGGCGATCCGGGCGATCCGATGGTTCGACATCCCGGAGGCCGCGGGGCTCCTCCTCCCGGTGATCGCCGGGTCCGAGAGTGATGAGGTGTCTTCCGCCCTGCAGGCGCTGATCAGTCTTCGTGCGGTCGGGACGATCCCGGCGCTCCGGGAGATGACCCGATACGAGGATCCCTGCGTGCGGCGGAGGGCCGCCCATGTGCTTTGGGAACTCGGCGCCCGCGAGGCCCTCCCCGAGTTCGAGCTCCTGGCGGAGGACCCGGACCCGGAAGTCCAGGCCGTCGCGTTCTCCGCCCTGGCCGAATTCAGGGGCCAGAGGGCGGTCCCCATGCTCTGCCGCCATCTTTCGGATCCCGACCCCGAAGTCCGGCTGAACGCGGCCCGGACGCTGGTGCGGCTGGACTCGCCGCTGGCCGTTTCCGTTCTCGGGCCGCTCCTCGGGGATCCGTCGACGACCGACCAGGCCTACCGGCTCCTCAAGTGGCTGGCGGTACCCGAGATCGTCCCCCTGGCCGCCCCGCTGGTCGATCATGCCGACAGCCGCATCCGCAATCTGGCCGTCTCGCTGCTGGCCGAATCGGAGCAGCCGGAGGCGATCCCTGCCCTGCGAAAGGCGCTGAAGGATCCCGGGGCCGACATCCGCTGTCTCGCCCTGATCGGGCTTTCGAAACTGGGCGGGCCCGAAGCCGTCCCGGATCTGATCCGCTGCCTCGGGGATGATGCCGAGTCCGTGCGCGAGCGGGCCGCGTCGTCCCTCCCGCGGCAGGGGGCCGCGGAGGCCGTTCCCGCCCTCCTGCGCCTCCTGGACGAAGACTCGACGTCGGTGCGGACGGAGGCCATCGACGCGCTCGCCCGCTTCCGGGCGCCCGAACTGAGGACGCGGTTGGCCGCGCTGTTCCGCGACGAGGACTGGCTGGTGGTCTACGCCGCCGCCGAGGCCGCCGCAGCCGCGGGCTGGACCGAGGCCATCCCGGACCTGAAGAAGCTCCTCGCCGGCGGCGACCTGGATCTCCGCGCGACCGCGGCCCGAAGCCTGGTCCTCCTGGGCGACCGCTCGGGAGTGGAGATGGTCCTCGGAAGAAGGGCGGCCGACTTGTTCGCCCTCAACCGGGTCCGGCAGCCGGAGCTCTGGGAGATGCTGGCTTCCCTCCCCCTGACCGCCCCGTTCCGGACCACCCCCCTCGCCCTCTGGAGCCGGATCGCCGCCGAGGCGGGCGTCTCGCTGGAAGTGCATCCCTTGGTCTCCCTCTATTCGAGGGACTTCGACCGGACGCCGCCCCTGAGGAATGGCCGGGCCACGCTGCTGGACGCCCTCGCCTCCACGGCCCAGGAGGGCGACGTCGTCCTCGAAGCCGACTGCATCCGGATCCTGCCCTACAACCGCTCGGACGAATTCTGGGAGACCTGGTGGAAGGGGGAGAAGAAGTAGCCGCCCTCATCTCTGGACACTCCGGAATCGTTCATCTATCATCCGATCCCCGTCGTGGAATCTGAACCGCACTTCGGAGGATGAAATCCATGTCGCTCGCGATGATGGCGATCCTGGCGCTCCTGCCGTCGGCCGCGCAGGACAACACGCTCACGGAGGACGAGAAGAAGGCCGGCTGGAAGCTGCTCTTCGACGGCAAGACCACCGAAGGGTGGAAGGGCTACAAGAAGGACAAGGTCAGCGAGGGCTGGGTGGTCAGCGAGGGCGTCCTCACCCTGGCGAAGGGCGGCGGCGACATCTGCAGCGTCGAGGAGTTCGCCGACTTCGAGCTCCAGATCGACTGGCGCATCTCGTCCGGCGGCAACAGCGGGATCATGTACCGCGTGTCCGAGACCCGCGGCCAGCCCTACGAGACCGGGCCCGAGTACCAGGTGCTCGACGACGACAAGCACGGCGACGGCAAGAACCCGCTCACGTCGGCCGGATCCATCTACGCCGTCTATCCGCCCGCGAAGAAGGTCGTGAAGCCCGTGGGCGAATGGAATCACACGAAGATCGTCGCCAAGGGGAACAAGATCGAGCACTGGCTCAACGGCGAGAAGGTCTGCGAGGCCGAGATCGGCAGCGAGGACTGGAACGCCCGCGTCGCCAAGAGCAAGTGGGCGAAGGTGACGACCTACGGCAAGGAGACCAAGGGCAAGATCGACCTGCAGGACCACGGGAACAAGGTCGAGTTCAAGAACATCAAGATCCTGGTGCTGAAGTAGGCATCAGGCAGAAAAGGAAGGGCACCGGCCCGTCGGCCGGGGCTTTTCCATTCAGGAGCGGCGGACGGCGCTGAGGTCCATCGACGTCAAGGTCGCCGGCAGCGCCGCGAGCCAGCTCTCGAAGTCGCCCTCGGCTGGTGCGCTGATCTCGAGCTTCTGCCCCCGCACGCGGATCTCCCCCTTCGCCTTCGTCCAGAGCGGCACGGCGACCGCCTCGCGATGGAAGCCGAGCGCGTCGGTGACGGCAAGGATGCGCATGATCTCGGGCGGGCCGACGGAGTCCATGCGCCGATCATAGCCAAAGACTTGTGGAGATCGCGCGGAAAAAGGTAGAACGAGGGGAATGGACGCTCCCCCCGGGTCCGGCCGGACGAAGTGGATCGTGGCCGGCTGCTGCGCTCTCGGCCTTTTGGCCGCGCTGGCCCTCCTGCTCCCCTGGCTCCTGGCGAGCCAGAGGATCTCCTCGGAATCGCCGCCGACCACCGCGCTCAAGACCCTGGTCGTCGCCGAGGCGGACTTCAGAAGCAACGACCGGGATCTGAATCAAAAGAGCGATTTCTGGGTGGGAGACGTCGCCGGGCTCTACGGCCTCGCCGGCGAAGGCGGCGGACCGATGCGGCTCATCGAGCTCAGCGTGGCTCTCGCCGACCGGGCACCGGTGGTCGACCTCTCGAAATTCGCGCCGATGGTGCCCAGGGCCGGCTATTGCTACGCCGCCATTCCTCTCCAGGCCGACGGCAAGCCCTACGACGACGGAAGCCACCGCCATGCCCAGGCCTTCGCCTTCTGTGCCTGGCCGGCGGATCCGAAGTCGCTCCGCAAGACGTTCATCATCAACGAGGACAGCACGATGCACATGAAGGCGATCTCGCCGCCCGCCCGGATCGCCCGCTGGCCCGCCGACCCCGCCGCCGAAGGTTGGACCCGGATGGACTGATCGTACGGGAATTCTGAAACCCCGAAAGCGGCGCGGCGTGTAGGTAACGGAAAGTCCGAAGGGAGGGAATATGACCCGTCGATCTCTTCCCGTGTTCCTGCTCCTCGCCTGCGCCTCCGCCGCCCGGGCGGACGACGCGCTGCTGCCGACCCACCTCGTCGAGGGCGGCCAGGTCTTCGCCACCGCCACCGCTCGCTACGGCGGCGGCAAGGGCGACGCCACGGTCTTCGGTTCCAAGGGCGACTTCGACCAGTCCATCTTCCAGCTCCAGCTCGATGCCGGCATCGGCCTCGGCATGGGCTTCGAGGTCGACGCGTCGATCTACTACCAGTTCGTCGGCGACACCCACGCGGACTTCGCCGCCGCGGGCGTCGAATTCGACTCGGTCAGCCGGGGTTTCAGCGACCTCGCCCTCGAGGGCCGCTACGGCATCCTGAAGGACAGCAAGGTCCTCCCCCAGCTCGTCGTCGGAGCCATCGTCGTCGCGCCCGCCGGCAACGACAAGCCCGGGCAGACCGGCACCAAGGTGGGCGGCGTCTCGACCTCCACCAAGGAGGAGGCCGGCATCGGCCAGGGCGTCTGGCACTACGGCTTCGAGGCGGGTCTCAGCAAGAACCTCGTCGTGGTCGAGCCCTATCTCGCGACCAGCTACGTCTTCGGCGACAAGCGGACCGTCAACGGAATCCACGAGGACCGGGCCGACGTCTGGAACCTCGTCGTGGGCGCCCGCTGGTACGTCACACCGCTGGCCGCTCTGGACACCCGCGCCGTCTTCTCCCGCCCCGGCGTGGACAAGACGGAGAACAACGGCTCCCAGGTGAAGGAGGAACCCCACTTCACCTACACGGGGCAGCTGACCCTGCAGTCCCAGCTCGCGCCCGCCGTCACCTTCCTGGCGGGCGGAGGGGTCGTGTTCGTGGAGGACCACGAGGTCAACGACCTCGTCCAGCTCAACCTCAAGGACGACTAGGCCTGGTTCGTCTTCATCGGG
>JACQFK010000414.1 GCA_016200125.1 Planctomycetota bacterium | reverse complement strand
CTTCTGAATACCTCTAGGTAGAATCGATGCCACCGCTCGATCCGGGTAATAAGAGATAGTTTGACTGCGCCTGGAGGCAACTTATGTTCAGGAAGGCCGGTCTTGAGCTGAGCATGAATGTCCTTCTTTTTCATTCCGCCAGCCAAGCAAATCACAATAGATGCGATCGCATAGTCTTCTGCACTAGGACCCATTTCTTCGCCCGATTGTGCTTCAACTGGGCAGCCGCAATGCGGGCAGGATGTAGCTTTTGAGGAAAGTTGCCCATGACACTCCTGACATTCGGAAAGCATATGGATTGGTTCCTTCCAGCCCTCAACCCAAAGTATAGGCTGTGCTGTAAGCGAGTGGTGAAAACCACCATTTTCAGAGCTCCGCCTTGGTTTGGATTCCTTCGCGTCCGAGATCCACGTTTGGCGGGCGACCTCTCTTGCCATCCTTTCCGAAATGCCTTCCTGAGATTTGGTGCGCAGAGGGGATGAGCGTCCGTCGACGGGGCCGGCGGAAGTCAGGGGCTTTTCTTCGGCGGAGGCTCGACGGGCAGTTCTTCCGTCGTGGTGATCGGGCCTTCGGGCTCCAGCTCGAGGAGGGCGGCATCCCCTTGGGCCGGCGCGCGGCCGGTCCACTTTTGAAAGAGGGTCATCCGCCCCCGCCCACGGCATCGCTCGCATTTGATCGAATAGGCCGGTCGGTGCTCCACCTTCCGCTTGCGGATCTCATCGCCTTGCTTCCCGCCCGGATCGAGGACGACGTCCTCCGGAAACAGGAAGAGGTACTTCCCTTTGCCGTCGCAGGTCGGACAGGCCGCGAGGGGAAGAACTCCGAAGACCAGCCCGAGCGTCCCGGCCAGCAGGAGCCCGGCGCCCAGGAGCAGCCAGAGGCCGGACCCGGAGCGCATTCCCATCCGGGCGCCTACTTGCCCGCGGAAATGCAGAACAGGTTCTTGTCCGAGCGGATGAAAATGCGGCCCTTCGAGAAGGCCGGCGAGGCCTGGCATTTTTCGCCGAGCGGGTTGCGCGAGAGCACCTTGAACTCCGCGCCCGGCGCCAGCACGATCGTCTCGCCCGCCTCCGAGAGCTCGTAGATCCGGCCGTCGGCGAACACCGGCGAGGCGGAGAAGCCCGTCTTCGCCGCCGCCAGCCGCTCCTGCCAGACGATCTCGCCGCTCTCGGGCTTGAAGCAGGACGCCACGCCGTCCTCCGTCACCGCGTAGAGATAGGGCTTCACATAGAGAAGGGAGGGCCGTGTCGGACAGCCCTTCTTCTGCTCCCAGACGATGTTGGTCTTCGTCATGTCCCCGGAGCCGCCCATCTTGATGCCGCGGAGCGTCCTCCCCGGGAACCCGGAGGAGGAGAACACGAGGCCGTCGGCCGTCGCCGGCGAGGGCGTCAGGCCTTCGCCTTCGCTGGTGACCGTCCAGAGGAGCTTCCCGGTCTTTGCTTCGAATTCCTGGACGACGTCTCCCGCGATCGAGAGGATCCGGCCGTCGACGATGATCGGCGTCGCGTGGGCGATCCGCGACATCCCGCGCTTGCCCGTCCAGGCCCGCCGGCCGGTCGCGACGTCGAGGGCGACCAGTTCCGCCTTGTCCCAGGGGATCTGCCAGCCCGTCCGCTCCTCTTCGGAGACCTTGGGGTACTGGCCGGCGGCCGTCACCCTGGTGCTCCCGTCGTAGGGCATGATCAGGAGGCCGTCGTGGACGATCGGCGACGCGCCCAGCCCGTGCCGGGAGTAGAACTTCACGTCCTGGTTGGTCCAGGCCAAGGCGCCGTCGAAGTCCAGCGCCGCCGCGCCGCCGCCGCCGAAGACCGCGTAGACGCGCTTGCCGTCCGTGCAGGGCGTCGGCGTCGCCCAGGAGTTCATCCCCTCCTTGCGCTCCGTCGCCTGATCGAAGACCTTCGTGTCCCAGAGGACCTTGCCGTCGGCCGCGCCCACGCAGACGACGTGGCAGCTCTTGCCGCCCTCCGTCGCCGACGTCAGGAAAACCTTGTCGCCCCAGACGATCGGCGACGACCAGCCTTCGCCCGGGATCGCCGTCTTCCACGCGACGTTCGACGTCGCGCTCCATTCGAGGGGCAGTCCCGTTTCGGACGAGTGGCCCTGGCCGTCCGGACCGCGGAAGCGCGGCCAGTCCTGGGCGCCGAGCAGAACGAGCAGGGCGAGCGCAGCGTTCATTTGGCCTCCGGAGCGGCGGCGGGAGCGGGCGGCGCAGGGGGAGCCGCCGGCTCCCGCCGCTTCCGGGTCCGCGCCTTTACCGGTACGTTGTTTCGATGGATCATCGTGCCCGAGCCGCCCTCGGTGAACACCTCGGCGAGCAGCGTGGACGGCTTCTTGCCGCTGATGATGTGGACGCTCTGGACGCCGTCCTTCAGCGCCTCGACCGCCGACCGGGCCTTGGGCACCATCCCGCCCCGGATCACGTTCGACTTGATCAGCTCCTCGATCTCCTGCGGCGTAACGCGGGAGATCAGCGTCTTGTCGTCCCGCAGGATCCCCTCGACGTCCGTCACGAGGATCAGCTTCTCGGCCTTGAGCGCCGAGGCGATGTCCGACGCGACCGTGTCGGCGTTGATGTTCAGGATGTTGCCCGCGTCGTCGCCCCCGAGCGACGCCATGACCGGCACGAAGTCCGCCGCGAGCAGGGTCTGGAGCAGCTTCGGATCGATCGACTCGATGTCGCCGACGTGGCCGAAGTCGACGATCTCCTCCACGCCGGTCTTCTCGTTCTTGATCTTGGTGGGCGGCCGCTTGACCGCGTTGATGATGCCGCCGTCGACGCCGGAGATGCCCACCGCCTCGGCGCCGAACTCGCGCAGGGCCGCCAGGATCTCCGTGTTGATCGTGCCCGCGAAGACCATCATGACCACGTCGAGGGTCTTCTCGTCGGTGATGCGGCGCCCCTGGACCATCTGGGGCTCGATGCCGAGCTGCTTGGAGAGCTGGGTCGCCTGCTTGCCGCCGCCGTGGACCATCACGACGTGGATGCCCACCTGGTAGAGCAGCGCGACCTCCTCGCAGAAGGAGTGCAGCGTCGCCTCGTCGTCCGCGATCTCGCCGCCGATCTTCACCACGAAGGTCTTGTTCTTGAAGCGGTTGATGAAGGGCAGGGCCTGCCGCAGGAGGTTCAGATGTTCGGGATTCATGCCAGCAGCTCCGAAAGGATCGCTTTCTGCACGTGGAGACGGTTCTCGGCCTCGTCATAGATAGCCGAACTGTCGAGAACCGCGTCGGCGACCTCGACGTTGCGTCGCACCGGCAGGCAGTGCATGAAGACCGCGCCCCGGGGGACCGAGTCGCAGATCCAGGACTTCAGCCCCTCGCGGATCTTCTTCTCCTCCTCCCACTTGCCGTAGAACGCCGAGCCGCCCCAGGATTTGGCGTAGACGGCCTGGGCGCCCGCGAGGCCCTCCTCCTTGGAGTGGACGATGCGCGGGGCGCG
>JACQFK010000419.1 GCA_016200125.1 Planctomycetota bacterium | reverse complement strand
GACCTGGCGCGACAGCTGGTTCGAGGAAGGGCTGCGGGTCTTCTACCTCGTCCCCCGGCAGGCGACGGACGAGATCCTCCCGCTCACGATCGAGCCCAAACCCGACCAAGTGGTGCGGGTGCTCGTGGGACGCGCGGAGATCATCACGCCCGAGCAGGAGAGCCGGATGACGGATCTCGTCCGCCGTTTGGGAAGCGCCTCGGAATCCACCCGCGCCGCGGCCCAGGCGGAACTCAAAAAACTGGGCCGCTTCGCCGAGCCCACACTCCGGCGGATCCTTCCCACGATGAAGGATCCCGCCCTGAAGGCCCGGGTCCAGGAGCTGATCCTGAAGTAAGGCAGGCCCTGAGCCCCGATTGACCCCGCCTCCCGCTTGTCGTACGGTGGTCGGGTGATCCAGAAGATCGTTCGCAAGCGCAAGCTTCGGGATTCCACGTCCCTGGCCGAGGATCTCGCCTACTGGATGAGCCGTCCACCCGCCGAACGCATCGAAGCGGTGGAGCTCCTGCGGAGAGGGCGGTCTGGACGTTCAGGCCGACTTCAGAGACCTGCTCGCGTCGTTAAACAGACACGGCGTTGAGCAGGTGATCGCGGTTCCTACGCGCTGGCGCACCAGGGAGTCCCCAGAAACACGGGAGATATCGGTCTCTATATCCGCCCGACCCCGCAGAATGCCGGGCGCATGGTGAAAGTCCTGCACGAATTCGGATTCGGTTCGCTGGGACTGTCCGAGGCGGATTTCATCGAGCCGGAGCAGATCATCCAACCGGGCCGGCCTCCCGTGCGGATTGATCTCCTGACCTCCATTTCCGGCGCACCCGGGGACAAGGCGGACGCGGGCAAGTCGCCCGGATCCTACGGCGACATCCCCGTTCATTTCCTGGGACGGGCAGAACTGGCGGCCAATAAGCGGGCTGCGGGACGAGCGAAGGATCTTGCCGACCTGGAAGCCTTGGGCGAGAAGTCCTACTGGCCCGCGGCTCAGCCGCGGTTCCTCCCGGAGAGCCGGCGGAAGCGGAAGACGATCGCGCCGAGGATCGACAGGATCAACCCGCTCGTGGCGGCATAGAACGGCAGGCCCAGCCCGAGCGCGCTTCCCAGGCTCAGCTGCACGCCGAGGATCTGCTGCTCCCGGGTCGGGCGCAGCTGATCCAGGAAGGAGAACAGGCTGAAGGCCTCGAGGCAGCGGCGCGCGAGGGGAACGCCGCCGCCGACCGGGGATGCCAGCATGTCCGCCACCCAGGGAAGCCCGACGACCATGGCCCCGAGGACGCCGCAGCTCAGGAGGACGGCGTTCCGCACCGTCTGCGAATACAGCGACGCGGCCGCGCCGAGCGCGTAGGCGAAGAGGAGGAAGAGCAGGCAGGCGAGCGCGGCGGCGACGGCGCCTCCCGCCCCCATCCCGCCGTACCAGCCGACGGCCGCGGCCATCGCGAGGACGAGGCCCGCGACCGACTCGGGAGCGGCCAGCCCGGCGATCAGCTTCGTCCGCACGATCTGCCCGGTCGTGAGCGGCGTCGCGACGAGCAGGTCGAGCTTCATGCTCTCCTTCTCGCTCCCGAAGAGGACGGCGCCGTTGATCGCCGCCAGGCCGAGCAGGAGGGAGCCCACGACGCAGAAGGGCCCGTCCCAGAATCCCCTGTCGGAGAAGCCCCAGAGGATCCAGAGGAGGAAGGCGAGCAGGAAGCCCACCACGACCCGCACGTTCCGCGGCAGGCGCGTGGCGGGCCGCGTGATCCACTCCTTCCAGAGCAGCTCGTGGCGGTTCCAGAGGCGTCGGTGGACGACCAGGGTGCGCGGGCCGCGCAGCGTGAGGCGCCGATAGTTCTCCTCGAAGAGCTCCGGGTCGTTCATCGGACGCGGCGCCGGGGGCGGCGTCACGACCCTCTTGTGGACCGCGTCGGCGGCCGAACGGAGCGCGAGGAAGGCGAGGCTCCAGAAGCCGGTCAGGGAAATCATCCAGCCGATGAACTTGCCCTCATGAAGGGGGCCCTGCGCGGCCGGAGCGGCGAAGGGCAGGAGCAGGAGCGAGAAGGCCGAGAGCGCCCCGGCCGATTTCAGGATCGCCGTGAGCGGGCTGTGGCAGATCGCGGAGAAGCGGACGCTCAGCGCCGCTCCGAGTGCCGCCACGCTTCCGGTGACCGTGAAGGACCAGAAGATCTCCCAGGGCCCCACGCCGCCCAGGTAGACGCACATCGCCAGCACGGGGACGCCGCAGAGGAGGAGCGTGATCGAGGAGATCATCACCGACTTCCACTTCGACGCGGCGATGCGCCCAGGGGACAGCGACGCCATATCGAGGAGGCCGAGCGTCCCGGAGCGGACCTCCTTGATGATCATGTCCGAGCCGGCGGAGACCGCCGCGAGCGCGACCAGGGCGAGCTGCCCCCACGCGAAGGTGTGGAAGAGGCTGCGCGCGAAGTACGCGAACTCCGAGCTCGAGAAGCGGAGCGGGCGGCTCATGAGATCCGACCACCAGCGCAGGAGCACGATGGCGATCAGGCCGACCTGGATCGCCCGCCCGAAGTAGCTCCGCCAGGTGCGCGAGATGCCGCGGAGCTCCTTGACCGTCAGGGGATCGAAGAGGGGAAAAAGACCCTCGCCGAGGGCCGGCAGGGGGGCCTTCGGCGCGAGCCTGCGGGGCCGCCGGAAAAGGCTCCGCGGAATCGGAAGTTCGGTCTGTTCCATCTATGAAGCGGGGTTCCGCTGGATGAGACGGCGCCCGAGAGCCGGGAATTACGGGGAATCCGCAATGCGGGAAATCCCTCGCTTCCCGGGATTTCCCTGCGCCCGGCCCCCTTCCCGTCGAGGGCGAAGGGACGGCACGACTCTTGCATCCTCTGAGTCACGGGCGGGAGGTGACCCTTGAAAGTCCAGCGAATCAGCGACTGGGACCTCGAAGACCGGCTTTCCATCGATCCCCGTCCGATCGTCGCCATGTTCATCATGACCGGCGAGATCGGGCAGGACCTCGCCCGGGAGCAGCTCAAGCACATGGCCGCCTCCTACCCGGACGCCCGGTTCTACGAAGTCGATCTGATGTAGAACCCTTCTCTGATCGAGAAGTTCGAGTTGAAGAAGCCCCAGGCTGAATTCAGGATGCCGGTGACGCTCGTCTTTGTCCGCGGGACGGAACAGGCCCGCCTTTTCGGCTCCCAGCTCGCCGGAACCGTGGAGCGGATCCTGGGTCCCCACCCGGATCGCCGGGGCTGAGCTCCCGGTGACGTCCCAGGGTCAGCTACCGGCTCGATCCTGCCGTTGCCCCGAACCTTTGCTTCCGCTTTCCGTTTCTCAATGGGAGTCTGGTTGTGCCGGGAACCCAACTGACTTGAGTAGACGACAGATGAAGGACGACGTCGCCTCAAGACCCTGTCCGGCAGCCCTGCTGCTGGTGCTGGCGGCGGCTGCCGCTGCCCTGGCGGTCTATTTCCTCCGGTCGACCGCTTTCCCCCGAGAAATCACGGGGTCGAATACCCTGTGGGAAGTTTCCGTTCATCTCGAGGAGCCGGATCAGCACCGAGCCTATGAGCCGGCCCTTCTGGTCATCCAGATCCGCAACCGGTCCGATCGTCCGATCCGTATAGACCCGCTCAGCTTGCAATCCTCCTCGATCGAGATGGAGATCACACGGCCTTCGGGCGCCAGGGAAAACGTCCGCAGCGGCCTGGGTCCCCACCTAAGGAGCGACGCAGGAGTTGAAATCCAGTCCGGCCGCTGCGTCTCATACAACGAAGCTTTCATTCCGGACGAAGGAGGGAGCTGGACGGCTGCCTTGGCCGTTCGGATCACGCCGCAGGATCTCAACCGGGAGTCGACCCTGGTGAGACTGCCTCCCCTTCGATTCCGGATCTATGACCAGGCTGCGGCGGCCGTCCACCTCATCCGCGCGGAGCAACTCGAACGATTGCTCCTGGGGCAGGAGAAGTTCCTGGATTCCGGGCCCGATGGACCGAAGCTGGACCGCCTGGAGGCGGTCGCCTCGGCGCGGCTGCGGCGCTCCCTGGCGCTGGCCCGGGGCATGACCCTCGCTCTCAGCCACCGCTTCGGTTATCGCAAGGAAGACGAAGACGCGATCCGGCTGCTGGAGAACTACGCCGCCCTTCAACCCCGGCCGCCCCTCACGGACGTCGCGCTTCTGGGCCTTGCAAAAATCTATTCAGAATCGCGTCCGTTCCAGTCGGCGGGAGGGGACCCCGAACGCGACGCCCGGGAACTCCGCCGGGTCGCGGACCGAATGCGACGCGAATTCCCCACGAGTTCGATTACCCTGGGCGAATTGCCCTACTACGATCAGTAGTCCGCAGGGCGAGAAGCGGGTCTAGCCAACGCCTCTACCTGCCGAAGGATCTCAGGGATAGCCTCCTCCACGCCCCGCGCCACCGCCGGGTCCATCGCCTCGCCCAGGGCGAAGCGGCTCCCGACGATCGCGTAGAGCAGGAGCCGCGCAGGAAGGCG
>JACQFK010000418.1 GCA_016200125.1 Planctomycetota bacterium | reverse complement strand
GGCGTGTTCTCCTCGGAGAAGAAGTACCGCTTCTCCTACGAGATCCCCACCCTGCGCGCCGAGGCGCGGAAGGACAGCGTGAACCTCGCCATCATCCGCTTCGTCGACATCAACGCGGACAAGCTGGCCGACCTCGTCGTGACGAAGATCGAGGGCCAGCTGGGGCTCTTCGAGAGCATCAAGACCAGCATCTACCTCCACCTCGGGACGGGGAAGGGGAACTTCCTGGCCGACAAGCGCATCGTGATCGACGGGGTCTCGATCGATCCCGAGTTCATCGACATGAATGGCGACGGCAAGCTCGACATCGTGACCTCGCGCCTGAGGACCGACCTGCTCAAGCAGGCCGCGAACAGCGTGCTCTTCGGCGACGTGACGATCACCTACGAGGTGTTCCAGTTCGACCCCGAGCACAACGGGTTCATGCAGGACCCGGTCTACGAGAAGCAGATCTTCGTCTCCCGGAAGGACCTGGAGAAGACCGGGGCGGGGGCCGTGCCGCTGGTCTTCATCCGGGGCGACCTCACCGGCGACGGCCGGCCCGACCTGATCGCGATCGATCCGAAGACGAACGTGCTGAAGATCCACCCGGGGCGCATCAAGGAGACGGCGCGGGGCCCGCGGATCGACTTCGATGCGACGGCGCACTACTCGATCGAGATCGGCAAGCACCCCAAGGGACTGCAGCTGATGGACGTGAACTCCGACGGGATCAACGACATCATCCTGTACTTCAACGGCGCGGTGGGACTGATCACGAGCGAGCGCCGGTAGTCGAAGGCCTACTCTTTCTCCTCGTCCCCGGTCTGCTCCCCCTCCTCCTCAGGGCCGGCGTCCAGGGAGCCGCCGAGGCCCCCCAAGCCGCCGTTGGGCGTCACTTCGTCGAGCACCGACTCGTGGACGTAGATCGGGGCCTTCATCTGGACCGCCAGGGCGATGGCGTCGCTCGGGCGGGAATCGACCTCGACCATCTTGCCGTTCCGGCGCAGCACGAGGCGGGCGTAGAAGGTGCGGTCCTTGAGCTCCGTCACCACGATGCGGTCGAGCGTGCAGTCGAGTCCCGCGATGACGTTCTCGATGAGATCGTGGGTCATGGGGCGGGGCGTCTTCTTCCCCTTGATGTTGCGGTCGATCGCGACGGCCTCCCAGATGCCGATGACGATGGGGAAGGCTCGCTCGCCGTCGACTTCCTTGAGCACGATGACCTGCTCGTCGTTGGTTTCGCTGATGATGATGCGCGACAATTCCATGTGAACCACGGCGGCAGCCTCGTGTGTGAGACAAACGCATTATAACGCGCCGGCCGCCCCCAACCAACCGAATTCCCCCGGCCCCCGAACAGCTTATGCGTTGACTTAGCGTCGGCGGCAGGCTTAGAATCTTCGTACTCCATGCCCAACTTCGAAATGACCTTCATGGCGATCGCTTCGAAGAACAGCTTCCTCACCCACGAGGAGGCGGCCGAAGTGCTGGCGGAGTTCAACAACCAGACGGGCGGCG
The DNA here is from genome assembly GCA_016200125.1 of Planctomycetota bacterium. Next base: position 8,671 of record JACQFK010000418.1, on the reverse strand, counting down.
GACCCCGGCAGACCCTCGAGGAGATCGTCCTCGCCCACGGCCTCCTGACGGCCGAGCAGGTGCGGGTGATTTCCACGGGCGTCCGGAAGGTCCTGGGCATCCAGACGGCCGCCCCTCCGCCCGTCCCGGGGGCCGCGAAGCCCGCGACGCAGCGCATTCCCGTGCAGGCCCCTCCGGCGGCACCCTCCAAGCCCAACCCCAACGAGCCGATCCCCGGGATCCGCATCAGCGGCAAGCTGGGCGTCGGCGGCACCGCGACCGTCTTCCTCGCCGACGACCTCCGAAACAACCGCAAGGTGGCGCTCAAGATCATGCACCCGTCCCTGGCGAAGGACGAGAAGGCCGTCCGCCGCTTCCAGCGCGAGTCGACGCTCCTGGTGTCCTTCGACCATCCCAACCTCGTGAAGGGCTACTCCCAGGGGATGATGGGGCCGCTCCCCTACCTCGTGATGGAGTGCCTGGACGGCGAGTCGGCCCAGGAGACGCTCGACCGGGAGAAGCACTTCGCCGAGGCGCGGTCGCTGGAGATCATCCAGGAGACCGCCAAGGCGATCGACTACATGCAGTCGAAGGGGATCATCCACCGCGACATCAAGCCCGGGAACATCTACCTCCTCAAGGACACCACGGTGAAGGTCATCGACCTCGGCTTCGCCCAGGAGATGGGCGCGGCCGCCACCGGCGAGGAGGAGACGACGAGCGGCACCGTCCAGTACATGAGCCCCGAGCAGGCGCGCGGCATGCGCGACCTCGACGTGCGGGCCGACATCTACTCGCTCGGCGCCACCCTCTACCACATGGTGATGGGCGAGACGCCCTTCTCGGGCACCGACTCGGTCGAGGTGATGGCCAAGCAGGTCATGGAGGCCCTCAGCTCGGCGGGCATGAAGAACAAGCGCATCTCGAAGCACATGCATTACTTCATCGAGCGGATGATGTCCAAGGACAAGGACCTCCGCTACTCCACGCCCCGGGAGCTCGTGGACGACATCAACGAGCAGATCGACGGGTTCCGCTCCCTGGAGTACCGGCCCGACGAGGAGACGGGCAACGATTCCAACGTGATGCGCCTCATGAACAAGTCCCCGGAGGGGCCGCGGAACGACGCGCGTCCGGGCACCCGCCGGATCGGGCCGCCCTCGACGACGCGGCGGATCCAGCCGCCGGGACCGCCCTCCACGCGGCGCATCGCCACGCTGGACGACCTCAAGAAGAGGCTGAAGAGGAAATAGGTAGGACGCCGGATGGCGCAGCCCGGAGCGGGTTCTAAACCGGACACCACCTTCTATCGGACCCAGCAGGGCGTTGGCTTCAACGCCCGCGTGGAGCCGCTCTGGACCACCTTCACCCAGCTCGAAGCCACCCTCGGTTTCTTCGACCGCCGCCGCGAACGCAAGAGAGTCGAGCACGTCCTCGAGGCCATCAACACCGCCATTGTCGGCCAGAAGGGGAATCCCGGGGGCTGGGACAAGACCTCGGGCGATTGCGTGTGCCACCTCCGCGTCGCGAAGATGGGCCTCGTCAAGGAGCTCAAGACCTGGCTCAAGGTCGGGCTCGACGGGACCGCCGAGGGCCGATGGCCCCACCTCCACGTCCTCCGCGACCGGCCCTGCCTGATGATCCCCGTCCCCTTCGCGCGCCCCTTTCAGGCGGACCCGGGCGGCGGCGAGGAGCAGCTTCCCGTGGCCAGCGCGCCCGGCGTGCGCGAGGAGCTGGCGGCGATCAACAAGAAGTTCCGGATCGACGAGACCTTCGCGATCAAGAAGATGGTGGACTACATGGACGCCACCGAGCGCGACATCTCGATCTACGAACAGCGCCTCGGCTCGCAGGACGGCTTCTGGCCGAGGTTCGCCTACGTGCTGCTCAAGAAGCTGGCGGACGTGAGCGTCGAGAAGAGCCTGCCGGCGATCTTTGCCTAGCGGCCCAGGTCCTTCTCGCCCGTCGTTTCGATCACCTCGAAATCCCGTCCGTGCAGATCGCGGAGCGCGTCGAGCCCCTGGAGCCGCGCGTCGGGCGGCGTCGAGATGAGCCAGTCCATCCCGTTGTCGGCGACGAACATCCCGTACTTCTTCAGGGCGACGGCGATCGCCTGCGCGTGCTTCGGGAAGGCGGTGACGTCCACCGACGCCTTGAGCCGGAGGCGCTGGCCCATCGCGGGGACCTCGGGGGCCTTGCTGCGGCCCGCCTGGTGGGTCGCCGGGTAGATGAACTCCCTGCGGCTGCGCCGGACGGTGAAGCGCAGGGCGTGGGTCAGCTCGCCGCGCTCGCACTCGTCGAAGCGCGGAAGCGCGGGGAAGATCGGAAGGCCCGCCGCGTCCGAGGAGGTCCATCCGGTCGGGCGGAGCTTGTTGCTCTTCAGGTCGAAGGTCGCCTCGCAGGCGGCTTCCCAGCCGGACGGCTTCTTGAAGGCGCGCCAGAACTCGTGGAGCAGGCCGTTCACGGGATCCACCACGATGAGGTGGCGGTCGCCTCTCCCGTCGCGCTGGATCGCCTCGAGCTCGGTCTTGTTGAGCGGCCAGTCCTCGATGGGGCCGTTGTCGGGGACGGGGAAGGGTCCGGGGTCCGACTCGTTCCCGTACTGGGTCATCCTCACCTCGACCTTCTTCTGGTCGGGCGGGACGAGGATGAAGCACATGTCCCGGTTGAAGCCGATGCGGCGGTCGGCGCCGATCGAGGCGATGATCTTGTCGGAATCCGGATGGACCGGCCGCTCGGCGATCTCCTCGTTCCAGGGGTTGTTCTTGGGATAGACCTGGAGGGCGGCGAGAAGGGCGTCGGCCTCCGGCGTGTTGAACATCACGGGCGCCTTGATCGCCGGCATCGGGGGCCGTTCCTGGGCGGCCAGGAGGAGGGCGGCGAGGAGCAGGAATCTCATGCCCCTATGGTGACCGGCCGCCGGAAATTTGCGGCACGAATCGGCGGCGTCAGAAAGGGACGGCGGCCGGCGCGGGCCGGCGGGCGCCGTGGAGCAGCAGCTGGGTGGTCGACAGGTTCATCTCGTCGACGACCCGCAGCGCCATCGGCATGAACTCGAAGGGGCCCTCGAGCCGGCGGAACACCTGCTCCTTGGCCTCGGGGGCCGACAGCCGGCCTTTCCCCTGGAGCTCGACCCGGAACACGCGGCCGTGCACGAGGTAGACCATCATCTCGCTCTGGAGCAGGCTGCCGGACAGGCGGAGGATGCCCGAGCGGCGGGTGTTGCCGAGAACCCCGAGCAGCGTGGCCAGCCCGACCTGGTCGAGCGTCCCGGTCAATCCCTTGCCGTCGACGGCGGAGGGACCGGAGACCGCCAGGTCCTCCTCCAGCTGCCGCCGGTGGGCCAGCGCTTTCAGGACCCGGCGCGGGAGCTCGGGAAGATTCACGGGCTTGCCCAGATAGTCGTCGGCGCCGAGCTGGAATCCGGAGATCCGGTCCTGGGCGCCGCTCCGCGCGCTGAGGAAGAGGACGGGAACCAGCGCGAACCAGCGCGATGCTGACGCCGGAGAGGATCCAGTCGTCGTCGTCCACCACCAGCACCCTGCACAGGCTCTCGTTCATGGAGGGGAGTGAAGCAAGCGGCGGGCCAGACGCGCGGAGTGGGGAGATGAGGTCTTCCGTCACGGTTTTGAGGGAGCGTCCGACAAAAATGTCGGAGCTGCGGTATACTGCCGGTCGCTCTGAATTCGGGAGGAAAAATGGATCCGAAAATCCAGCTGAACTGGCTCGCGATCATCGCGGCGTTGGCAGCCAGCTTCGTCATCGGGGGGCTCTGGTACGGTCCGCTGTTCGGCAAGGCCTGGAAGGCCGGCATGGGCATTCCGACGGACGCCAAGCCCGCGGGGATGGGAAAGGCGCTGGCCCTGAACGCCTTCGGCATCTTCCTCATGGCCTTCGTGATGGCCCACAGCGTCGCCGCCTGGCACGCTTCGGCCTGGGGCCAGGCGCCGGACAAGGCGCCTCAGCACTACGGCTTCTTCGGAGGCTTCTTCAACTGGCTGGGCTTCGTCATCCCGATCCTGCTGAACAGCGTCGCGTTCGAGGGCAAGAAGTGGAAGGTGTTCGGCATCAACGCCGCCTACCAGTTCGTCTCGCTCCAGGCGATGGGGATGATCCTGGCGTTCTGGCGCTGAGGAAGAATCGAGAAGGAAGGATCAAGAATGACGACAACCCGATCTCACAGGATTAGCATCGCGTCGCCGTAACTGAAGAAGCGGTACTTCTCCCGGATCGCCTCGGCGTAGGCGTCGAGGATGCGCTCGCGGCCGGCCAGCGCGCAGACGAGCATGAGCAGCGTGCTCTTCGGGACGTGGAAGTTGGTGACGAGCGACTTCACGACCTTGAACTCGAAGCCCGGCGTGATGAAGAGGTCCGTCCAGCCGGACGTCTTTCCCGTGCGGGCCCAGGTCTCGAGCGTCCGGCAGGTCGTCGTCCCCACCGCTACGACCTTGCCTTCGGGGGGCTCGGGAATCTCGTAGTACTCGGGATGCATCCGGTGCTCCTCGACCTTCTCGACTTTCACCGGCTTGAAGGTGCCCAGCCCGACGTGGAGCGTCACGCGCCGCGTGTCGAGTTTCGCCAGGATCTCGGGCGTGAAGTGGAGCCCCGCCGTGGGGGCGGCGATCGAGCCGTCCTTCGCGGCGTATACGGTCTGGTAGCGCGTGTCGTCGCCCCAGTCGGCGGGCCGCTTGATGTAGGGCGGCAGGGGCGGCTTGCCGAGCGTCTTCAGGTCCGGCTCCTCGTCGAACTCCAGGGTCCAGTGATCGTCCTCCTTGGCGGCCAGGAGGACCGAGAGGGGCTTGCCGCCCGAATGGACGGCGTGCTGCGGGCTCGAGGGGTCGCCGATCCAGAGCCGTTCGCCGGTCTTGAGGCGGCCGCTGGCGTCGAGCAGGGCCTGCCACTTCCGCTCCTCGAGGCGCCGGACCAGGAGGGCGGCGACCCGGCCGCCGGAGGAGCGGATCAGGTAGATGCGGGCCCGGAGGACTTTGGAGTCGTTGAGATAGACGGTCTCGCCCTTCAGGTAGCCGGGAAGGTCGGCGAAGCGGCGGTGCTCGCGGGTGCCGTCCCGGTGGAGGACCAGGAGACGGGACTGGTCGCGGCGGGGGAGCGGCGCCTGCGCGATCAGCTCCGGCGGGAGCCGGTAATCAAAGTCGGAAACTAGCATTTGACAGGGAAGGGGAGTATTATAAGATCGAAATCCAACCTTAGGGAGAATCATGATGCGCTGGCTGATCGCTCTCGCGCTGCTCGCGGCCCCCCTGTCCGCGCCGTCGGAAGCCAGGCAGTCGGGGGAGAAGATGGCCGTGTCCTTCGAATCGGCCCTCGAGCTCGAGGTGGTCGTCCGCGACGGCAAGGGCGAGACCACCCGGCTCCTCAACCTGAATCGCCGGGAGAAGTTCACCCAGACCCGCATGGACGCCAAGACGCTGAAGATCGACTGCCTGTCCTCCTCGCTCCAGAAGAGCGGCACGGACACCCCGGTGGAGGAGAAGCCGACTCCGCTCGCCGGCCACGCCTACTTCGCCACGCGGACGGAGGCGGGCTGGACCGTGAAGGACAAGGAGGGCGGCGCGGCTCCCAACGAGGGCCAGAACCTCGGCGCCTGGAACGACGTCACCCAGCTGCTCCCCGCCGGCGGCGCGGAGCCCAAGCAGGGCGACAAGTGGTCGGTGGAAGCCAAGGATCTCATGGCGCTGATCCTTCCCGCGGCGATGCGCGAGGCGACGGGCAAGCTGGAGTGCGCCTGCGAGTCGTCGGAGGGCGGCAAGGCCAACATCGTCTTCAGCGGCCAGATCTCCGGCAAGGGGAAGGACGAGGGCGCGACCGTCATGACGCTCGCGGTCAAGACCGGCCGGCTGATCTACGACTTCGGCAAGAAGAAGCCCGCGTCGCTCATGCTGCAGGGCTACTTCGAGGCGATTACGGACATGGTGGACGTGGTCCGCAAGCCCGGCACGGGCGGCAACGTGAACAACGAGGAAGAGCGCCGCAAGGTCGGCGAGATCTCCGTGAAGAGCCACAAGCTAGACGCGTCGATCACTTTCGAGTAGCCCCCCACTCGACAAATCAACGAAGTCATTTTATGGCAGAAACTGCCATAAAATGACTTCTTCGTTTTATGGAGCTTTTCTCCACAAATCGACTTCATCGATTTGTGGAATCAGGCGACGACGCGGAAGGCGGCGGGGAGCGGCTGCTCGGCGTTCGCCGGAACCCGCCCCACCCGCCGGCCCAGCCGGCAGGTCAGCTCGTAGGGGATCGTGCCCGCGCGGCGGGCCAGCTCCTCCACCCGGATGCCCTCGCCGATCAGCGTCACTTCGTCGCCCACCTCGGCCTCCGGCACATCCCCGAGGTCGAGCATGATGTAGTCCATGGTGACGTTGCCCACCACGGGGGCGCGGCGGCCCCGCACCAGGGCCTCCCCCCGGCCGGAGAGCTGGTAGGGGTAGCCGTCGTTGTAGCCGACGGGGCAGGTGGCGATGCGCGTGGGCCGGGTCGTGCGGTGACGGCCCTCGTAGCCGATGGGGACGTCCGCGCCGACGCCCTTCAGATAGGCGATCTGGGTCTTGAGGGAGAGCACCGGCTTGAGCGCGATGCCGAGCCGGGCGAAAATCCCCGGGTCCATGCCGTAGAGGGCGATGCCCGGACGGACCATGTCGAAGTGGGCCTCGGGGCAGGTGAAGAGCCCCGCGGAATTCGCGGCGTGGAGGATCGGCGGCTGGATGCCGTCCCCGGTCAGCTCGTCGATCGCGCTGCGGAACAGGTCGAGCTGCTCGCGCACGGCGTCCGGATGGGCGGCCGAGGCGAGATGGGTGGAGACGCCTTCCAGCTGCAGGTTGGGGCAGTCGAGGATGGCCCGGGCGACGTCCAGCGCCCGCGCGGGGGAGGCGCCGAGCCGCGCCATGCCCGTGTCGATCTTGAGGTGGACGCGCAGCCGGCGGTGGCGGCGCCGCGCCTCCTGGTCGAGGAGGGGCAGCAGGTCGGCCGAGTGGACGGTGACGGAGATGTCGTACTGGACGACCTTGTGGATCTCCTCCTCGACGATGGCGCCCAGGATGAGGATGGGCCCGGGGATGCCGCCTTCGCGCAGGGTGAGCGCCTCGCCCGAGTCGCCCACGCCGATCATCGCGCAGCCGGCTTCGAGCGCGGTCCAGGCGACGGGGAGGGCGCCGTGGCCGTACGCGTCGGCCTTGGCGACGGCCATGATCTTGGTGCGGGGCTCGAGATTCCGCCGGATCAGACCGATGTTGTGGCGGAGCGCCGCCAGGTCGATCTCGGCCCAGACGCGGTAACCCCTCATCGCATCGCGCGAGCCAGGGTCCGTCCCGGGCGACCGGAGGGCCGGCCGCCCGGGACATTTCTTCCCCCCTGTCTCGCGCCCTCCCCCCTTAAGTTTTCCGGCCGAACTTGAGCTCGGCTTCCGTGGGCCGCAGGTACAGCGGCACCAGGGCCGCGGCGTCGTGTCGCGTTCCCGCCTCGTGGAGGCGCTGGCCCAGGAGCGCGACCAGGTCGGGTCGCGGATCCCAGAGTTCGCGCGGTCCGCGCGTGACGTCGCGGAAGAGCCCGCCGTACCGGTCGAGCGCGTCGCCGAAGACGAAGGCGCCTTTCGGGACGCGCGCGGCGAAGGCGTCGGGCTTCTCCGCGAGGTACTCGGTGGTCCTCCGGCCGTCCTCGTAGACGGCGCCGTAGATCTGCTCCCACTTGGCGTCGATCGCCGGGCAGAGGACGGGGGCGAGGCCGCGCGCGGCCTCGGCCATCGCGTCGAGCGAGGCGACCCCGATGAGCGGGCGGCGGAGCGCCAGGGCCAGCCCCTTGGCGGCGGCCAGTCCCACGCGGAGGCCCGTGTAGGAGCCGGGGCCGATGTCGCAGGCGATCAGGTCGATCGCCTCCGGGGCCCAGCGCAGCTCGTCGAGGAGCGAGCGGATCGACGGCGCGATGTCGCGGCCGTGGACCATCCCTTTCTCAAAGAGCCGGATCCCCCGGATCTGCCCGGACTCCAGGAGGGCGATCCCCCCTCTCGTCCCGGACGACTCGATCCCGAGGACTTTCATGACAGCCGTCCGAAGTATACGCCGGTGCGGGAGGATGTCAAGGTCATAAGTTATAATTCATAAGTTACGAAATGGGTCACAAAACAAACTGGTTATTTTGTGACAGGTCTGCTATATCAGGGCCCGCGGCATGAAGCTTTCGCGCATCAAGAAGCTCTCCTGGAAGCTCCTGCTCGTCTACGGGCTCCTGGTCGTCCTCATCTTCTTCGCCGACCGCCGCGTCGAGAAGTGGCTGCACTGGAACTTCTGGGTCGGCATCGCCTTCCTCGTCGCCTCCGGCTGGATCCGCATCTGGGCCTCCGGCCACCTCGTCAAGAACAAGGTCCTCACCGTCACCGGCCCCTACGCCTATGTGAAAAACCCCCTCTACATCGGCACCTTCCTCGGCATGATCGGCACCGCCTTTCTCACGATGGGCGACCCGAACCAGGCCCTCTGGTACTACCGGTACATGAACTGGCTGATCCTGGGCTTCGCGATCCTCGCGTTCATCTTCTACTACATCCCCTACAAGAAGCGGCGGGAAGGCAACCGCCTCCACGACATCTTCGGCGAGGACTGGGACCACTACGACCGCTCCGTTCCCGATTACTTCCCCAAATGCAGCCGCTACGAGAAGGCCCAGAGCCGGCCCTGGAGCT
>JACQFK010000417.1 GCA_016200125.1 Planctomycetota bacterium | reverse complement strand
TGGGGCTTCACCGAGACGATGATGATGTCGGCGTGCTTCGCGGCGGCGGCGTTGTCGGTGGACGTCGAGATGCCGTAGGTCTTCCCCTTGCGCTGGCCGGTCTCCGGATGGCGCGTGGTCGCGGTGATCTGCTCCGGCTGGACGACCTTCGCCTCGAGGAGCGCCTTGATGAGCGTCTCGCCGAGCTTTCCCGCGCCGATGACCGCGATTTTCTTGCGCGCCAGCATCCGTCCTCCGGAGGAAAAATGTAAGGCGCAGATCGTATCAAAAGCGCCGGAAGAGGCGCAAGAGGGGAGGCGGGGCCTCACGCAACCTGTTGTCAGCGGCGGCCGTCCTCTATATCATCGCTCCCTTCGATCATCAGGAAGGGACGACATGAGCCAGGCCCCCAAGGGCGGCGACGTGAAGATCACGCCGCGCGCAACCGACTACTCGCGCTGGTACCAGGACATCGTCCAGCAGGCCGAACTGGCGGACCATTCCGCGGTGCGCGGCTGCATGGTCATCCGTCCCAACGGCTACGCGATCTGGGAGAACATCCAGCGCGGCCTCGACACGCGCTTCAAGGCCACCGGCCACCGGAACGCCTACTTCCCGCTCTTCATCCCCGTGAGCTTCCTCAGCAAGGAGGCGCAGCACGTCGAAGGCTTCGCGAAGGAGTGCGCCGTCGTGACCCATCACCGCCTCAGGGCCAAGGCCGACAAGAGCGGCGTCGAGGTCGATCCCGAATCGAAGCTCGAGGAGCCCCTCATCGTCCGGCCGACCAGCGAGACGATCATCTGGTCCACCTACAAGGAGTGGATCCAGAGCTACCGCGACCTCCCGATCCTCATCAACCAGTGGGCGAACGTCGTCCGCTGGGAGATGCGGACCCGCGTGTTCCTCCGCACGGCCGAGTTCCTCTGGCAGGAGGGCCACACCGCCCATGCCACGGAGGACGAGGCGATGGCGGAGACCCGGCAGATGCTCGAGGTCTACCGAGACTTCGCGGAGACCGAACTGGCCATCCCGGTCCTGCGCGGCCCGAAGACGCCCGGCGAGCGCTTCGCGGGCGCGATCGAGAGCCTTTCGATCGAGGCGATGATGCAGGACCGCCGGGCCCTGCAGGCCGGCACGAGCCACTTCCTCGGCCAGAACTTCGCGAAGGCCTTCGACGTCATGTTCCTCAACGCGAAGGGCCAGCGCGAGCACGTCTACGCGACGAGCTGGGGCGCCTCGACGCGGCTGATCGGCGCCCTGATCATGGCCCACTCGGACGACACCGGGCTCGTCCTGCCCCCGCGGATCGCGTCGACCCACGTCGTCGTGGTGCCGATCTCGAAAACCCCGGAGGAGCGCGCGAAAGTCCTCCCCGAGTGCGCCAAGGTCGTCGCCGAGCTCAAGGCCCAGGGGCTGGGCGTCCACCTCGACGACCGCGAGGGGATGACGCCGGGCGCGAAGTACTACGAATGGGAGATGAAGGGCGTGCCGCTGCGCGTCGAGGTCGGCCCGCGCGACGTCGACTCTGGCTCGCTCGCCGTGGCGCGCCGCATCGTGCGCGAGGTGCCCGGCGAGGACGAGAAGGCGACGCGGGCGCGCAAGAAGTCGATCCTCCCCCGCGCCGAAGCGCTCGCGAAGATCCAGCCGATCCTCGACGAGATGCAGCGCGATCTCTTCCAGCGCGCGCTGGATTTCCGCGCGAAGCACAGCCGCGTGATCGACACGATCGAGGACTACGAGAAGTTCTTCAAGGACGGAGGCGGCTTCGCCTGGGTCCACTGGGCGGGCGACCGCGCGGCCGAGGAGGAGATGGCCAAGCGCTACAAGACCTCCATCCGCAACATCCCCTTCGACGGCCAGGGCCCCGCGGGGTCGGATGGGGCGGGCAAGTGCATCCTGACGGGCCTGCCGTCTTCGCGCCGGGTCGTCATGAGCGAAGCCTACTGAAGACCCGCTATTCCTTCCACTTGTAACTCATCCGCCCCGGCGGCGGTAGAATCCTTCTGTGGAAACGGATCGCCTCCTGCTCCTGGCCGTCGAGCGCGGATGGATCACGCCGGAGCAGGCGCGGTCCGCGCCGCCCCTCGAGACGCTCCTCACGCCCGGGCAGATCGCCCAGCTCCGCAGCGGGAGGCTCCTGGCCTCGAAGATGCTGGAAGCGGGGCTGAAACTCACCGAGGAACCGCCCGGAAAGTTCGGCCGCTACACGCTCATCCGCGAGCTCGGCCAGGGAGGCGGCGGCCGCGTCTACCTCGCGCGCGACCCCGAACTCGGCCGCGAGATCGCGATCAAGATCCTGGATCGCGGCGTGGCCGCCCAGCCGGAGCGCTTCCGGCGCGAGATGGGGATCCTCGCGGGGCTCAGCCATCCGAACATCGTCACGATCTACGACGCCGGCACCGAGGACGGCCGTCCCTACTACGCGATGGAGTACGCCGGGGGCCGCTCGCTCGCGGAGGCGAAGCTTCCGCTCGCCGACGCCGTCAAGGTGCTGGAGCAGGTCGCCCTCGCCTGCCACGCGGCCCACGAGAAGGGCGTCGTCCACCGCGACCTGAAGCCCGCGAACGTGCTCATGGCCGACCGGCCGCTCGTCGCCGACTTCGGCATCGCCAAGGTGCAGAACGCCGAGCTCACCGAGACCGGCCAGACCCTGGGCACCCCGTCCTACATGTCGCCCGAGCAGGCCGCCGGAATCGACGTGGACGCCCGCAGCGACATTTTCTCGATGGGGACGATGCTCTACGAGATGATGACCGGGCGGAAGCCCTTCACGGGCGCGAACGTCTACGACATCGCCGCCCAGGTGGCCCGCCGGGATCCCCTGCCGCCCCGCGAGATCGACCCCCGCCTTCCGCGCGACCTCGAGATCGTCGCGCTCAAGGCCATGGCGAAGCGGCCCGAGCGGCGCTACGCCACCGCGAAGGCCTTCGCCGACGACCTCCGCGCCTGGCAGGAAGGCCGCCCGATTTCCGCCCGGCCTCCGTCGCTGCAGGAGCGGCTCGCGTCGAAAGTCCGCCGCCATCCCCGGCTGTCCTGGGCCGCGGCCGGCCTCGTCGCGCTGCTGGCGGTCGCCGCCGTCTTCGGCAGCCCCGGCTGGCGCGAGCGGCGCCGCTACGAGGAGGCGCAGGCGATCCTCCTGCCCGAAGTCGCCCGCATCCAGAACTGGCAGGTCCACCTCTACAAGCGGGCCCGCGAGATGTCCTACACGGAGCTGGAGACCGCGGTCGCGCGCCTGCTGCCGGTCCTCCAATGGCCGGACCTCCCGCCCGTCCTCCGCCGCCAGGGCCATTCCGCGGCGGCCCGCGCCTACCTCCACATGGGCCGCACGGCCGAAGCGCGCGCGCAGCTCGACCGGGCGATCCATTCCGGCGCCGGCGGCAAGATCGGCGAGGACTACTTCGAGCGGGCGCGCATCTCCTGGGAGGAGCTGCTCCGCGAATCGCAGACGAAGAACGAACGGGAGACGCAACGGCTGCTCGGCCTGGTCGAGAAGGATCTCGACGCGGGCCTGGGGGCCGGCTTCCAGGACGACTGGTACCGGGACTTCGCGAAGGCCTTCCTCCGCCTGGCGCGGGAGAAGCAGAAGGCGGTCGACGCGACGCTCGGCGAGACCGACCGCCTCAGCAAGTTCCAGGAGAAGCGGCCCGAGGAGGTGACCAAGTTCCGCGGCGACCTCTACCTCCTGATGAAGAAGCACGAGGAGGCCGCCGCGCAGTACCGGAGCGCCATCTCGGTGCGCGAGTGCTACGTCGAGGCCTGGAACGGCCTGGCGCTCGCCCACGCGCTGAAAGGCCACGGCGAGAACGCCGAGCAGCTGCAGGAGGCCTTCCGCGCCGCGGCCCTCTGGGGCTTCGGCCTCGCGGGCCAGCGGAGGGAGGTCGGAGCCGCGGTCGACGAGGCGGTCAAGGGGCTCAGCGCCGCGATCCAGCGCGACGAAAGCCGCTACGAGCCCTGGTTCGCCCGCGGGGTCGCCCACAGCCTCCGCGCGGTGGCGGACAAGGGGAGCCGGGAGGGCCTCGACCGGGCGGGGCCGGACCTGGCGGAAGCGGCCAGGCGGGCGCCCCAGAATCCCTGGATCCAGAAATGGATCGGATACGAGCGGGTCCTCGCCGGCGATGTCCCGGGCGCGGCGGCGGCCTGGCGGCGCGCCATCGCCCTCGAGCCCTCCCTGAGCGCCGATCTCGAGGCCGAGATCCTCCAGCTGGACAAGCGGAAGTGAGCGACTTCCAGAGCACCCTCTGGACCGTGATCCGCGGCGCCGACCGGGGAGAAGCCTCGGCGCTCCGGGAATTCGCCCTCAAGTATCGCGGCCCCATCGTCGCCTACATCGCCCGCCGCGGCCTCGCCAACGACGCCGAAGACCTCGCCCAGGAAGTGTTCCTTCGGCTGCTCCAGGACCGGGTGCTCTCGAAGGCCGACCCCTCGCGCGGCCGCTTCCGCAGCCTGCTCCTCGCGGTCACCCGCCACGTGATCGG
>JACQFK010000411.1 GCA_016200125.1 Planctomycetota bacterium | reverse complement strand
GGTACGCGGAGATCAAGCCGCTCTCGCTCGAAGGCAACAAGTTCCTGGCGAAGCTCGAGCACCACGATCTGAAAGCCTACTACCCCGCCGCCGTGAACAACCTCTACTACACGATCCGGAACATCGTGAACAACGCGCCCTACTACACCTACGGGGCGGACGGGAAGTTCAGCGGCGCCAAGGACTACCACGCCGACGGCGAGAAAGTGAAGACCTACCGCGGCGAGGAGTTCAACTGGGACAACCTGAAGCGCTACATCGAGGACACGCCCGCCATCGCCGGCCGCGAGTTCTGCCTCTGGATCATCAAGGACCTCCGCCGCACCGCCGGCCAGATGCGCCCCGAGATCCAGGAGGCCATCAAGAGCCACAAGGCCGCGGCCGGCGTCGAGTTCTTCCAGGAGCGCCTGCTCAAGGCGGGCATCTCGGACATCGACCCGCTCGAGGCCGAGATCCGCGGGCCCAAGGCCAAGCAGCAGCCCGTCAAGGAGAACTAGGGCCCCCTTACCTCCCCGCGGGTCCGAGACGCGGCTGCAGGTTCTCCTTCAGCACGATCCCGTTCTGGTCGAGCAGCGTCCCCGTCGCCTTGTGCAGGGTGTGCCAGGCGAGGTTGTAGTCGATCAGCGCCTTGAGCTCGTTCGTCCGCGCCTGCACCAGCTCCTTCTGCACGTCGAGCACCCGGAACGTCGTCGAGAGGCCGTGCTCGTTGCGGCTGATCTCGCCGTCGAGCTGCTCCTGGGCGAGGATCCTGGCCCGCCGGGTCGCCTCGATCCGCTTCTCGTCGGTCTTGATCGAGCGGACCGCGTCGCGCACCTCGACGAGCACCTGGTTCTCGAGGTTGCGGACCTGCAGGAGGAAGCGCCGCTTCTCCAGCTCCGCCCGGTGGAAGGCGCCGCGCGCCGAGGACTGCTCCAGGGGATACTCGAACGAGAGCAGGACCGACCAATTGTAGAAGTCGCCGCCGCGCACGTCCTTGTTCGACTGGCCGAAGGAGCCGTCGCTGCCGTTCAGGAAGCCGCTGCCGACGAGGTCGAGCTTCGGCAGCAGATTGTTCTCCGCCTGCACCAGCAGGGCGTCCTGGCTCTTGAGCTGCATCCGCAGCTGCCGCACCTCGGGGCGGCGCAGCAGCGCCTCCTCCAGGGCGCGGTCGACCGCGACCTTTTCATCCAGGTCCGCCGCCTGCACCCGGGGCGCGTCCACGGGGACGATCAGCACCGTGTCCCGGAGCAGCGAGGGGTCCACCAGCCGCTTGAGCTTGTCGGTGGCGCTGAACACCGCCGCCTCCGCGGTCAGGATACCCTCCTGCTGCGACGCCACGCCGGCCTCCGCCTGCGTCACGTCGATCCGCGCCGCGAGGCCGCGGTCGAGCTTCCGCCGCGTATCCTCGAGCAGGCGCAGGGCCACCTCGAGCGACTGGTCCTTCACCTTCTTGTTCTCGATCGCGAAGACCAGGTCCCAGTAGGCCTGCATGACCTGGAACACCGAGTCGCCCAGCGACTTCTCGAAGGCGTCCACCGACTGCTCTCGCGTGTTGCGGGCGATGACCAGCGTCGCCGTGTTCGCCGCCGTCCCCCGCCCCTGGAGCAGCGGCAGCATCAGCGTGCCGCCGAAGGTCTGCGACCAGTTCGGGTTGATGAGCAGGAAGGAGTTGTTGCTCTCCGAGCGGTCGTTCGAGAAGCTCAGGTCGTAGCTGCCGCCGAAAGGCAGGAGCTTCCGGAGGCCGACCGTAAAGGCCACGTCGTCGCTCCGCGGCTTGGCCGAGCCCGAGAGCGAGCTCACGCCCTGCGAGACGTCGCGCCCCTCGGAGACGCTGGCGTAGAGGGTGTGGTCCCAGAGCCCCATCGCGGCGAAGATGTTCTGATCCTCGATCCAGGGCTGGAAGCGGGCCACTTCGATGTCGAGGTTGTGGTTGAGGGAGAGGCTCACCGCCTCCCGGGCCGAGAGGGGCATCTGCCGCCGGAGGGGGGCGCTTTCCCCCCGGCGCGCCGGCGAATCCTTGTCGTCACCGCCGGCCAGCGCCGCCGCCCAGAGCGCCCACGCGAGAAGGTTCATGAAAGCCCCCGCACATTTGAAGTCAACCGGACCCGGAAGGTGTCGTATAATTATAGGTACGAGGGGGGGAGTCCGGAAGCAACAGAGACCTCGCGGGAGCGCGCATGAAACCGGTCGCCCTGGCCATTGCATTCCTGGCGCCCTTTGCCGTCGCCCAGGCCCAGCAGGACGAACTCGACAAGGTCCACGTCCGCATCGCGAAGAAGGTCGCCCCCGCCACCGTGGCGGTGGACGGCGGCGGCGTCCGCGGCTCGGGGGTGATCATCGACAAGAGCGGGATCATCCTGACCTCGCCGACCGCGGTGGGCACCTCCACCACCCGGGTGACGGTCGTCACGAAGGGCTCCCGCTCCTACACCGGCAAGGTGCTGGGCCGGGCGAACGACCGCGAGCTCGTCGTGGTGAAGATCGACGCCGCGCAGGACCTGCCCTTCCTGGAGCTCGGCGATTCCGACGCCGCCCGCGCGGGGCAGATCGCCTACGTCTTCGGGGACAGCTACGACAGCATCCGGGCCGACGACCAGGCCGCCATGTCGCTCGGCGTCATCTCCAGCGTCTACGATCTGACCCAGCGCCACGACAAGGCGCTCTACACGGGCAAGGTGCTCGAGACCTCGGCGGCGGTGAATCCGAGCCAGAACGGCGGCCCCCTGGTGGACCGCGAGGGCCGGCTGCTGGGGCTCGTCACGCTGAACTACGACGACTCCAAGTTCACGGGGCTGGCCGTTCCGATCAACACGCTCAAGCCGCTGGTGGAGAAGATCCGCAAGGACTACGGCTCCGCCCCGGTGGTGATCGGGCCCCTGCGTCCCGAGCCGGCGGCAGCCCCCAAGAAGCCCGTCGAGCCGCCCCCCGCGGCGGACTCCGGAGAGGCCTGGCTGGGCCTCGAGGTCAAGGCGGTGGCGGGCGGCGTGGAAGTCACCCGCGTCGCGCGGAAGAGCCCCGCCCACAAGGCCGGCCTCCACCGCGGCGACGTCGTCACGATGATCGACGCCGCGAAGGTCGCCTCCGAGGAGGCGCTCCACAAGGCGATCGCGCGGAAGGCCCCCGAAGAGACGGTGCGGATCACCGTCCAGCGCGACGGCGGGGGCATCCAGGAACTCACGGTCAAGCTGGCGGCACGGCCGGTCTACTAGCTGAGGGACTGCTGCATGCTCCGAGCACTGGTACTGACCCTGGCGCTCGCCTCGGCGGCGCCGGCCCAGGAGATCAAGAGCGACGACCTCGTCGCGTCGCTCGAGTCCTCCTACGGGAAGGCGGCGAAGGCCGCGGGCCCCGCGGTGGTGGCGATCAAGGTGGATCGCGAGCCGGAGACGTCGTCGGCGCCCAAGGGGCCGGTGCCGGGCCTCCGCGGCCGCTTCGGCATGCCGCCCGAGGACGTGTTCGCCAAGCGTCCGGCCGCCTGGTGCAGCGGGCTGATCGTCGAATCCTCCGGCACGATCCTCACGACCTACTTCAACGTCTCGGGGAAGATCCGGTCGATCAAGGTGATGCTGCCCGACGGCCGCGAGCTCGACGCCCGGCTCCTGGGCTTCAACGGGACCTACGACCTGGCGGCGATCAAGGTCGAGGCCGATGAGCTGCCCACGGTGAAGAAGGCGCGCCTCGAGGACCTCAAGGTCGGCCAGACGCTGGTCGCCCTGGGCCGCGCGCCGGACGGCAAGAGCCTGACGCTGAACCCGGGCATCATCAGCGCGGCCTCCCGCCTCGCGGGCAAGGGCCTCCAGCTCGACGCGAAGCTCAATTACGGCAACGTCGGCGGCCCGGTGGTGGACGCCGAAGGGCGCCTGGTCGCCGTGAGCTGCAAGGTCGACGTGAAGTACGCGTCGATCTACGGCCAGAACTCCGGGGTCGGCTTCGCCATCACGCACGACCGCTTCACGAACCTGCTGGCCGACCTCAAGTCCGGCAAGAACGAGGCCGAAGCCCGGCGGCCCTTCCTGGGGATCCAGTTCGACCAGAAGAGCACCAAGGAAGGCGTGGAGCTCGAGAGCGTACAGGCCGGCGGCGCGGCGGAGAAGGCGGGGATCAAGGCGCACGACGTCATCGTGGAGTTCGACGGCAAGAAGATCCTGACCTTCGACGACCTGCGCGAGTCGATCCTGCGCAAGGTCCCGGGCGACAAGGTGAAGGTGAAGGTCCTGCGCGGCGAGGACGCGATCGAGTTCGACTGCACGCTGGGCTGGGCCCCCGGAGAATAGCATGCGCACGCTGGCGATCCTGCTCGCGATGTCGGTCCCGGCCTTTTGCCAGGACCAGGCCGCGCGGCTGCAGAAGAAGGTCGAGGAATGCTCGCGCCAGGTGAGCGAGCGCTTCGTCTTCTTCGGGGGCGGCTCGGGCGTGATGATCAGCGAGGACGGCTACTGCCTGACCAACCACCACGTCGCGGGGACGCAGAACTCCACGAAGGTGATCCTCTTCAGCGGCAAGCAGTATCCGGCGAAGCTCGTCTGCACCGACGCCCTGGGCGACATCTCGCTCTTCAAGATCGATCCGGGGGAGGAGAAGTTCGCCTTCATCGAGCTGGGCAACTCGGACAAGCTGGAGATGGGCCAGTACGTGATCGCCTGCGGCAACCCCTTCGGCATCACCCAGCGCGAGCTCGACTCGAAGTACTACCCCACGATCACGCTGGGCATCGTCTCGGCGATCCACCGGAACCAGCAGACCTATTTCGACTGCATCCAGACCGACGCCTCGGTGAACCCCGGCAATTCGGGCGGGCCGCTGGTCACGCTCGACGGGAAGCTCGTCGGCATCAACGG
>JACQFK010000410.1 GCA_016200125.1 Planctomycetota bacterium | reverse complement strand
CGCCGAGCCGGGGAAGAAGAACCTCCGGCTCTTCAACCCGACCGCCCTGTCGGATTTCGAGGGCTCGATCGAGGACCGGGGCGACGTGATGCTGCGCGGCAAGGACGCCTCGGTCCGCGTCCGCGAGTACCAGGTCAACCTGGGTTACGTGACCTACACGGCGCACGTCGACGACCGGAAGCGGATGCTGCGGGCCTGGAGCGCGGTGAACAACAGCCTGGCGGAGCTCGAAGGCTTCGAGGGCTTCGTCCCCGAGGCCCTCACGCCGGAGGGCATCGAGGAGTCGGAGGTCACCTTCGCGAGCGGCCCGATCCGCCTCGCGGGCACGATCGCGAAGCCGAGGGGCGCGAAGGGCTGCCCCTGCGTGGTGCTGATCTCGGACACCGGGCCGCAGGACCGGCAGGGGAACCTCGTGAAGGGGAAGGGCGGCTCCGAGGAATTCGCGTCGCCGGGAGCGGACGCGGGGCTGCACCGGGCGATCGCGCAGGCTCTGGCGGGCGCCGGCGTGATGGTGCTGCGCTACGACGACCGCGGCTGCGGCGCGAGCGGAGGGGAATTCGAGAAGGCGCGGCTGACCGACTTCGCCGCCGACGCGGCGGCCGCGGCGGCCTATCTCCGGACGCGCGACGACGCCGGGCCGGTCGGGCTGATCGGCCACGGCGAGGGGGCGCTCGCCGCCTGCCTCGTGGCGGCGAACGACGGGGCGATCCGGACGCTGATCCTGCTCGCCCCGCCGCCGGCGACGCTCGACGAGATCGCGCTCTCCCGGGCCGCCCGGGCTCTGCGGGACCAGGGCACGAAGGACGAGGTCGTGAAGCAGATGCTCGCCCAGCAGCGCCGGCTCTTCGACCGGATCAAGGAGTCGGCCGACGACTACCAGGAGATCGACGAACGGAAGACCTTCGTGGGCTGGATGCGGGAGCGCTTCAAGCTCGACCCGCGCGCGGCGCTGGCGAAGGTCCAGGTCCCCGCGCTTCTCTGCGTGGGCGGCCGCGACCGCGAGCTCACGGCCCCGCAGGCCGAGGCCTTGCGCCAGGCGCGGAACGGCGTCGACCTCCGGACCTTCGAGGGGCTCGACCACGCCTTCGCGGGTCCCGAGGGCCGGGTGGACGTCGGCTTCCTGAAGTTCCTGGCGGACCGCGTCTCCCAGGCCCTCAAGTGACCATGCAGCGCTTCCGCGACGCGCTCAAGGGGCCGGACCTGGTCCATCTCCGCCGCATCCTGGGCGAGCAGGAGGATCCGACCTTCAACGGGACGAAGCGCCACTCCCGGGTGAACCGGCTGACGATGGAGGACACCTACCTGGCCGACGAGGCGATCCCCCCGTTCCAGGCGCTGCCGCAGGGCGACCGCGAGCGGCTGATCTCCGACGTCGTGTGGCGCGTGACGTGCTACGTGGAGGGCTCGCTCACGAAATCGGCGAGCGGCCTGGCGCTGGAGGGAGGCTTCCGGCTCAGGTCGGCGCTGCACGACGGTCGCCCGGTGTTCTGCGTGGAAAGGGAAAGTGATCGAGTCTAGAGCAATGCTACCGCGTTGATTTCCGTGAACGGGATAGTTCTTTCAGTCGAGCGATTTCCCCGTCGATCAAGGCCTGTTTCTTGGCGTGGCTCCATCGCTTGAGCTGTTGCTCGCGCCTCCGGCCGCTCAACAGGGATGGATGAGGCTCTGTCCACTCGATGCGCTCAATGCCTTCCGCGCGGGTAGACCGTGAGTGCTTTCCCAACTGATGTTCGGTCAGAAGGCTGCTGGGTTTCTGCCGACTGAGGCCTGCGTAGAACCTGCCATCACGAAGTCTGCCGAGGTAGACATCCCACTGTTGGGGCATCCGATTCGATACCTCAAGGGGCTCGGATTGATTGTTTTTCGTGGTTCGACTCGGCGGGTGCGCGCGCTCCGCTCGCGCCCGCCTCGCTCACCCCACTTCGACCCCTCGCCAGCAACTTCACAAGGCTTCTTAACGACGAGGTGCTTGCACTGAGCGACGAGTCCTTTCCGGCGAAGCCGGAAAGGCGAGGAGTCGAAGTGGACCCGGGCGGAATCGAACCGCCGTCCCGGAATGGTTCAACGACCGCTATCCTACGCGCGTAGTCGACGATTTATCTCGGCCTCCGGACTCCCATCGACGGGATCCCGGCGGCCCTCCCAGCACGTGCCTTCTCGCCTTCACACCCAGCTGGTCTAGTGTGTCGGCATATCCCACTCGTTAACGTCGGTCCTGAACCCCCGCTTTCGCGTAAGTGGGAAGGATTCAGGCGACGTGGCTGCAGTTATGCCGCCAGAGCGTATGCCGGCTTGGCATTTATGTTTTGTGCTCGCTTTTTAGCGTGGCCAACGAGCGTCCACGGCGCGCTGCAAACCGTCTCGGCATCCCGGTCGAAACCTGTTCGGGCCCCACTTTTCAGAGAACGTTCCTGGGACGGCCAGGCGGCCGTCCCGTTGCCTACTTCATCGAGCGGCGGTGCAGGTCCCGTGCCGCTTCGCGGTTCTTGATCGTTTCCCGCTTGTCGTACTGCTTCTTGCCCCGCGCCAGGCCGATCTGGAGCTTCGCGAGGCCGTTCTTAAAGTACAACGCGAGGGGTACGATGGTCAATCCCTTCTCCCGCGTCTTGCCCACGAGCCGCTTGATCTCCTGGCGGTGGAGCAGCAGCTTCCGCATCGCCCGGGGCTCGTGGTTGTTGTGCGGCCCCGCCTGCGGGTAGAGCGAGACGTCCATCCCGATCACCCAGACCTCGCCGTTCTTCACCCGGGCGTAGGCCTCGTGGATCGCCACCTTGCCGTTGCGGATCGACTTCACCTCCGAGCCCTGGAGGACGATGCCGGCCTCCATCTTCTCGACGATCTCGTAGTTGAAGAAGGCCTTCTTGTTCCGCGCGACGTACTGGAACTCCTCTTTCTCTTTCTCGGCCATGAGAGCCCGATTATACTGCGGTCCGGACGCCCATGCATCAAATCCCTCGCGACAGCGGCTGGATCGAAGTCATCTGCGGATCGATGTTCGCAGGGAAGACGCAGGAACTCATCCGCCGCCTGCGCCTCGCCGCGATCGCGCGGCAGAAGGTCCAGGTCTTCAAGCACAAGCTCGACATCCGTTACGCTCGCGAGGACCTCGTGTCCCACGACCAGGTCCGCGTCCCCTCGGTTCCCGTCCGCCGCGCCGGGGACATCCTTGGCCGCATCCGCCCGGGGACGCAGGTGGTCGGCATCGACGAGGCCCACTTCTTCGACGGCAAGATCGTCTCGACCTGCCAGACCCTCGCCGACCGCGGGCTGCGCGTCATCGTCGCGGGCCTCGACCAGGACTACCGCCTCAAGCCCTTCGAGCCCATGGCGAAGCTGATGGCGATCGCGGAGTACGTCACCAAGAACCTCGCGATCTGCCTCGTCTGCGGCGGGCCCGCGGGACGGAGCCAGCGGGTGAGCGAGGGGCGCAAGCGCATCGAGGTGGGCCACTCGGACAAGTACGAGGCGCGCTGCCGCACCTGCTTCAAGAGAGAATAGCGAATTGCGTCGGATGGATTCCCCCTGGCGACCCCTCTTCCGCTATTCGCTATTCTCTTTCGCTATTCGTCTCCTTGCGCGGTTGCCCAGCCAATAGAAGGCCGCGCCAGCCCCCAGCGCGAACACCGCGAAGGCCGCCGCCACCGGGATCTGACCGGAGCCCGCGTAGAGCGGGAACTCGCGGCGGCCGGCCCGCAAGTCGAGCGACGACAGGATCGCCATGACCGGGCTGAGCGCGAGCGTGATCGGGCCGTGCTTTCGTTCCTCGTCCAGCAGGTTGCGGTCGATCGCCTCCGCGATCGCCCAGTGGACCAGGGGGAAGAGGGCGAGGAAGAGGCAGAGCAGGACGAGGATCGTGCGCAGCAGCATCGGGCGGTCGGGCAGCAGGGCCGACAGGTAGCGGGCGAAGGTGGACGTGAAGAAGGTCCAGCAGAGGACCATGAGAAAGGCGGCGGCGAGGGGCAGGCCCGCGGGCGATCCGGCCCAGGCGCCGCGGTCGAAGCCCTGGAGGAAGGGCCAGAAGGCGGCGTAGGAGAGGCAGAGGAAGAGGGCGACGGAGGCGACCGTGAAGCCCGCGTCCGAGTTGGATCCGGGCATG
>JACQFK010000409.1 GCA_016200125.1 Planctomycetota bacterium | reverse complement strand
GCGGCCATGGGGGCAGCATCGATCCGCGCCGCGGGATCCCCTTCGTCACCTGGCCCGCCCGATTCGTCGAGTGGGCGAAGGACCTGAAGCTGATGGAGGCGAAGAAGTGAGCAAGCGGGTTCTCATCGGCCTGCTGTCGGCGCTGCCGCTGCTGGGATCCGCCTCGCCGGAAGTGATCTGGCGCGGGGACTTCGAGACGGGGAACCTGGAGCAGTGGAAAGGGGCGCCGAAGTCCGACGGCGTCAAGGTCGTCCAGGAGCCCGTGCGCGAGGGCAAGTACGCCCTGCGGATCGACGGGACCAACGCCGCCAAGAGGGGCAACCTGGACCGCATCGAGTTCCAGCATCAACCCCTGCCTCCCGGGACGGCGGAAGGCACGGAGCGCTACTTCGGCTGGAGCGTCTACCTGCCCAAGAAATTCACGGACACTCACCACAACGTCGGATACTTCGAGACCCGGAACAGCTGGAGCCAGCTGATGGCCTTCGAGGCCCGAGGCGAGGAGCTCAAGTTCAGCACCCGGGTGCCCTACAAGCTCCAGTGGACGGGCAGCGGGAAGCTGACGCCGGGCCGCTGGCACGACTTCGCCCTCCACGTCCTCTGGTCGCGCGATCCGGCGAAAGGCTACGTCGAGGTCTGGTTCGACGGCGAGAAGGTGGTGCCGCTGGCGAAGACGGCGACCCTTCGAGACGAGAACGTCGCCTTCTTCCAGATCGGCTTGATGCGCGAGACGAGCGACGTGCCGGAGTCGATCCTCATCGACCACGTCGTCGAGGCGACGACCCTCGCGGAGGTCACGCCGCCCCCCCTGCCCAAGGGCCGCTGAGCTTCGCCGCGCTCGTTTGCCCCCTGCCGTGTCGGAACTACTTCGGATCTTTCTTCGGGGAATCGCGCAAGGACGTCAACGCCCGTTGGGCTTCTTTGACAACCTGGGGATTGGGGTCGGCCAGCATCTTTTCCAGGAGGGGTTCGGCTCCCGGGATGGTCCCCTGGCGGAGGACGCGGATGGCTTGGATGCGGACGTCGCCGTTGGAGTCCTGCAGCGCCCGGGTCAGGAGCGGCAAGGCCTCGGGGAAGGCCAGGTGTTGCAATTGCTCGGCCGCATCGGCGCGTACGGACCCGTCCGGATTCTCGATCATGATCCCGACCTTGGGGAGCATCTCCGTCACCGGGCCCGGGTAGCCTTGTTTGTATAAGGAACCGGCCGCAACCACCTGGAGGTAGAAGGAATTCGAGTGATACGCCTCCAGTAGAGCCTCCAGGGCTCCGGGTCCCCCGGTGTTTCCGAGCCACCCTGCCGCCTGTTCCTTCATCCAGTCTTTGCGGTCGGATTTCATGATCTGAATCAGCACTTCGCCGGCCTCCGGGCTTCCAAGAAGGCCGAGTTCCATGATGACCTGCTGCAGAGTCCAGTCATCGTTGTTGACCTTGGAGGCGGACCTCAGCAAATCCAGCTTCAGGTTCCGGTCGGTCAACTTCCTGTAGGAATCCAAGGCATGCTTCCACTCCTCCGGAGAGGAGCCCGCAAAGAGGCGACGGATCTCCTCAGGAGGGGGCGATCCCGCCGACGGGGCGGCTGGCGATCCCGAGGGTGCCGCTGAACGCTCCGGTCGGCCGGCTCCGTCTGAAGTCTCCGCAGCCGCGCGCGGCTGCTCCTTGGATGGGGGCAAGGGTTCGTGAGGCGCTTCTCGTGCCTGTCGGACGGCGCGATCAGCCGTGAAATGTCCCCAGAACGCCGCGCTGACCAACGTGATCAGGGCCCAGACGACGTGGATCCTCCAGGACCTCATCCATCACACTCCACCCAGGAGTATAGCTCGCCGGCATTCGCTCCCCCTCATCCTAAGGCTTCCGGACGAGCCAGAAGTGGCGGGGGTAGTTGAGGTGCAGGAACTCCGCCCGGACCAGCTTCAGCCCGGCCTCCGCCAGCCGCGAGCGGACGGTCTCGGGCCGCCGGTCGACGAGATCTGTGAACTCCGCGCGAAGCTCGTCGCCCTTCGAGATCCACAGATGATAGCGGCGCAGCACATTGCCCAGCCGCTGCGTGGTCGCGACATGGACGATGCCGTCATCGAAGCGGAGGGCTTCCGGGGGATCGATGACGACCTTCCTGAAGTCGAAGAAGTCGAACATGAAGACGCCGCCGGGAACCAGCAGCCTGCGGATCCGCGCGAGCATGCGGCGGAGGCGTCCTTGGGAAAAGGGCAGGTTGAGCCATCCGAGCGTGACGATGCCGTCGTAGCTCAGCCCCTCAGGCAGGCGAAGCGGATCGTGGACCGGCGAGACGTAGAGGGTCGACGCGATGCCCGCCTTTCGAAGCTGGACTTCCGCGAGCCGCCGGAGGTCGGCGGTGAACTGGACGCCGTCCATCCGGATGCCGAGCCGGGAGATGTACTCGATGCATCCGCCGGTCATGGCGCCGATGTCCAGCGTCTTCCGGCAGCCCTGCTCCTGGAACCATCGGCCCATCTGCTTCAGCTGAGCGGGGAAGTCGACATAGAAGCCCCGGTCGAACTCCTTGTAGTGCCGGGCGAAGGGAAGCCGGTAGGGGAGGTCCGGGAATCCCTTCACGGCGCCGCTCCCCGCCGCCGGGCCACCGCGAGCGCGACGCAGCCCCCCAGGGGGATGAATGCCGGGGGAGCGAACTCCTTCGGCAGCCGGAGCTCGCTCCGCTTCATGAAGCTCGCCCCCTGGAGCGTCTCGTCGAGCTGCAGGGCGAAGAGCGCCGCCTCCCAGGTTCCGGTCGTGACGCGCTCGGGCAGGAACCCTTCGAGCACCAGGAGATGGCCTCCCGGGCGCAGCACGCGGGCGCAGTTGGCGAGCGTCCTTTTCCGGTCGGTGAGGAGGAGCACTTCGCCCATGTACACGATGTCGGCGCCGGCCGTCGTTCCGGCCGTCTCGGCGTCTCCGGGTTCCGCCCCGGTGTCGGGATCGGGGTCGACGCCGTGGAAGCGGGAGCGCGGGAACTCGCGGCGCATGAGGTCGAGCCATCGGCCCCGGCCGCAGCCCAGTTCGAGGACGTCGCAGCCGCGCCGGAGCCGGGCGCGGAGCTCCCGGGGAAGGCGGCGAAGGAACATGACGTGATCCCAGTGGGTGGCTTCTTCGATGGATTCGTTGCGCCGCGGCCGGCTGCGGGCCGACAGCGTGCGGCCGCTCGTGAAGAGCTCTCCCATCGCGTCATAGTCGAGCGATCGGAGGGCGCCGAACATCAGGTGCCCGGCGAGATAATCCGGGTGGCGGGGATCGAGGAGGAGCCGGCGCAGCCCCGGCGCCGG
>JACQFK010000408.1 GCA_016200125.1 Planctomycetota bacterium | reverse complement strand
GACGTGCCGCTCCTCGGTCTCGTTGATGAAGTTGATCATCGAGGCCAGAGTCGTCGACTTGCCGGAGCCCGCGGTGCCGGTCACCAGGACGAGGCCGCGGGGAAGCGACGCGAAGCGGCGGAGCTGGTCGGCGGGGAGGTTCAGCTCCTCCATCGTCGGGATCTTCGAGTGGATGTGGCGGAACACCATGCCGATGTAGCCGCGCTGGCGGAAGATGTTGGCGCGGAAGCGGCCGACGCCGTAGATCTCGTAGGAGACGTCGACCTCGCCCTTCTCGGCGAACTTCTTCTTGGCGAAGTCGTCGCAAACTTCGTTGAACATCTCGAGCATGTTCTCCTCGGTGAGCGGGTTGCCGCCCATCGAGATCACCCGGCCGACCACGCGCATGGCGGGGGGCACGCCGACCTTCAGGAAAAGGTCGGAGGCGTCCTCCTTGACCATGGCCGCAAAGATGCTCGCGAGTTCCATCGGGCCCTCGAAGTGTGTGTCTGCTATTCTACCCCATCGTCGGGAGCCGAAGCTCGGAAAAGTTCCCGGACGAGCTCCTTCAGCCCCTCTCCGGTCACCGCCGAAATCTCCAGGAGCTTCTTCACCTTCCTCCGGAGCGACGTGACGCCCTTCTTGGCCCCCGTCGTGTCCATCTTGGTGGCGACCACGATCTCGGGCTTGGCGGCGAGCACGGGACTGTAGCTCTCCAGCTCCTTCCGGATCGTCGCGTAGGCCTCGAGGGGCGGCTTGAGCGCCTCGGGGGAGACGTCGACCAGGTGGACGATCAGCCGCGTCCGCTCGATGTGCTTGAGGAAGCGGTCGCCGAGGCCCTTGCCCTCGTGGGCGCCCTCGATGATGCCCGGCAGGTCGGCCACGACGAGGTCGCGGTAGTCCTTGCCGCGGATGATGCCCAGGTTCGGCACGATGGTGGTGAAGGGGTAGTTCGCGACCCTCGGCCGCGCGGCGGAGATGCGCGAGATCAGCGTCGACTTCCCCGCGTTGGGCAGCCCCACGAGGCCCACGTCGGCGATCATCTTGAGCTCGAGGCGGATCGTCCGCTCCTCGCCCTTGCCCCCGGGGACGGCGTTCCGCGGCGCCTGGTTGGTGGAGGTGGCGAAATGCTGGTTGCCCTTGCCCCCCCTCCCGCCCTTGCAGACCACGAGGCGGTCGCCGTTCCGCGCGAGGTCCTTGAGGAGGACCTGCTTGTCGACGTCGCGGACCAGCGTGCCGACGGGGACGCGGACCACGAGGTCGCGCCCCATCTTGCCGCTGCATTGCTTGTTGCTGCCGCGGATGCCCGAGTCGGCGACGAAGCGCGGCTGGTGGATGAGGTGGTAGAGGGTGTTGTAGTTCTCGTCGGCGACGAGGATCACGTCGCCGCCCTTCCCGCCGTCGCCCCCGTCGGGGCCGCCGCGCGGAACGCAGGCCTCGCGGCGGAAGGAGACCCAGCCGTCCCCGCCGTCGCCGGCCTTGACCTTGATCTTCGCCTCGTCGCGGAACATGGGACGGAGAGGATACCCGGTTTGACCGCAAATGCAAGGGCGTTCCGGCGTAGCGTAGGCATGAGAAGCGCCCTGATCCTCGCGCTGCTGCTGTCGCCGCAGGAGGTCCGGACCGAGAAGGACGTCGACTACCTGGGGGCCGACCGGAAGGAGAAGATGGACCTCTACCTTCCGACGAGCGAGGCGCCGCCGAAGGGCTTCCCCGCGGTGCTCATCATCCACGGGGGCGGCTGGAGCGGCGGCGACAAGGGGGCGGCGCGCGAGCAGAACATCGGGACGACGCTCGCGAAGAACGGCTACGTCGGCGCGAGCGTCAATTATCTCCTGGCGAAGAAGCAGGATTCCTTCGCGAAGACCCTCGGCGAGGTCTGGCCGCGCAACGTGCAGGACTGCAAGATCGCGGTCCGCTGGCTCCGCAAGAACGCGTCGAAGTACCGCATCGACCCCGACCACATCGGCGTGATCGGCGGCTCGGCGGGCGGACACCTGACGGCGATGCTGGCGCTCACGGCGCCCGAGGACGGCCTCGACCCGAAGGAGCCCTGGGGCGACGTCTCCTGCCGCGTCCAGGCGGCGGTGCCGATGTACGGCGTCCACGACTTTGCGCTGCTCGCCAAGGGCGGCGAGGACCCGGACCTGCTCAAGAAGAGCTCGCCCGTCACCTACGCGACGAAGGACGATCCCCCCGCGCTGATCCTCCACGGGACGAAGGACACGACGGTGGCGCTGGCGCAGTCGGAGCGCCTGGCGGAGGCGCTGAAGAAGGCCGGCGTGGAGCAGGAGCTCGTGGTCGTGGAGGGCGCGCCCCACAGCTTCCACCTCGAGCCCCAGGAGCAGGACCTGCGTCCCAAGGTGCTCGCGTTCTTCGACAAGCACCTCAAGCCGAAGTAGCTAGGGGATCGCGGGCGCGAGGCGGACCTCGAGGGGCTTGGCCGCGTCGGCGCGCTTCACCTCGACGGTCTTCGTGGCGTATCCCGGCTGCGAGAGCGTCACGCGGTGCGTCGTCTTCGAGACCGACCAGGCCAGCTTCGCCTGTTTCGCGCCGTCCGGCAGCGCGACGCCGTCGATCACGACCTTGGCGCCCGCCGGCTCGATCTTGAGCGGCAGGACGATCTCCTCGACGGTTTCCTGCAGGTCGACGGAGAGGTCTTTCGACTCGCGGCTGATCTCGCGCTTCTCGCTCCGGTAGCCCTCGAGGCTCCACTCGACGGTCCGGGGCTTGTCGCCCGTCTTCCAGGTCAGCTCGACGGGCAGCGGCGTCTTCCCGACCAGCCGTCCGTCGACGCGCAGCTCGGCCTTCTCAGGCTTCGACGCGATCTGGTGAACGACGGGGACCGGGAGCGGCTCGAGGGTTCGCTGGAGCATTTTCTCCGATCTCAGCAGCGCCGCCGTGGCCGGCTCGTAGCCTGCGAGCCGGAGCTCGATCTTCTTCTCGCGCTCGTCCGTCCGCCACGGCAGCTGGAATTCCCGGGGCGTCCTTCCGTAGGAGACTTTCTCGATGATAATGTCCGCGCCCGGAGGGACGGACGTCACGGAGACGGGGAGTTCCTGGATCCGGCCGGGCAGCGGGTCGAGGACGACGCGGACGTCGGTGGTGTTGAACTCCTTCCAGGCGCCGGTGGCGATGTCGACGGTCGAAGCGATGACGCCCATCGCGATGGACCCGTAGAACCAGGGGTTGAGCTTGCGGCGCAGCTCGAATTCGACGTCCTTGTAACCTTCCCGCTGGAAGGTGATGACATAGTCGTCCTTCGGGACGGGGAACTTCGCCGGGGTCGTCTCGGTCTTTCCCGCGACGGTGAAGGTCGCGCCCGGCGGCTCCGAGCTGAACTCGACTTCCTGGGAGGTGCCCTGGGTGACGAGGGAACATCCGCCGCAGGCCGCCGCGAGGGCGAGCGCCAGGAGCTTACTTGACGTACTTGCGGACATGGATCTCCTTCCCTCCTCCGGCCAGCGTGACGTCGCCCACGACGATCACGAATCCGCCGTTCAGGCAGACGCTCACGGCCCGGTCGTTCCCCGCGTCGCCCACGCCGGCATGGTGATGAGTGCGGGTCCAGACGACGGCGCCGGCCGAGCTGTAGCGCCGGATCCACATATTGGTGCCCTGGCCCGTCACGGTCTCGTACCCGACGGCATAGATCGCCCCGTTCGTGGAGTCGATGGCGAGGTCGAGGATCTCGTCGTCGCCGTTGGCCGCGCCGTTGTAGGTCAGGGGCGCCCCGATGGGCGTGCCGGTCCCGTTCGTCAGTCTCTGGATCACGCCGTTCTTCCCCTGCCCGGCGAGGGTCTGGAACCCGGCGACGACGACATCGTTCGCGGGAGCCGAGAGGTCGACGGCCACCGCATTGCCGAGGTCCGTCTGACCGGCGTTGGCAAGCGTGTCCGTCCAGTCCGCCACGCCTGTCGACAGAACCCGCTGAGTAAAGATCTCCTTCGATCCCGCTGCGGTAATATCCCCGGCCCCGAATAGATTGTTGCTGCTATCGACAGCGACCGCGCGCCACCAAGAATCACCAGAATCTACAGGAGCCGTCGGAGGAACGAGCCAGGACTGAGTTCCGGTTCCCGTAACCATCATCATCCAATGATCAATTCCCGACGCAAGCGAGCCCACGCCACCAGCAATGATCACGTTGCCGTTCCCATCGACTGCAATTCCATTGGACTCAACTCGTTCTGCGCAAGCAAAGCTTGTTCCAAAGAAGAAAGCGCCTGGTGCGGGGGTCGTATCGACCATCGCAAGGGAGTACTTCTCAACTCCGATATTGCCGTCTGCGACTGTTGCGGCCACGTAGACGGCGCTATTCGCGTCATCGACCGCAACCGAGTGACTTCCCTCCGTTGCTGTAATGCCCGTAGCAACCGAGGTCAACGCTGAAACAACTCCCGCTGAATCATACCGGACAACCCAAGTATCTCTCGAGGCGTCATCATGAAAGCTGACATAGGTCGTGCCGCCACTGCTGACAGCTGCACCACCGGCGGACTGGTCGCCGATCCTTGCAAGCGTCCGCGTCCACACGAGATCGCCGGGGGCCTGGGCGGCGGGCCACCAGAGATTGATGCGGAAGCGGAGGATCGGGCCCGTGTACTGGGTGAAAATCACCGCCTTGTTGCCGGGCGTCGCCGCGGTCAGCGCCACGTTGCCGTCCGGGGCGCCCGTGAGATTGGCCGACGAGGTCGTCCGGGCCTGAAAGACCGTCCCGGCCGCCCACTCCACGACCACGCCGTTCGCGTCCAGGATCTCGATCGCATCGATCTGGTACACCTGGATGTCGCTCACCTGGATCATGATCGTGTTCATGCCCGCAGGCGGCACGAACTCGGACGTCGCCGTCTGGGTCCCCGCGCCGGCGGGGGCGACCTCCGTCCAGACCAGCCCGTCCGGATTCCCGCCGTTGCCCGTCAGCG
>JACQFK010000413.1 GCA_016200125.1 Planctomycetota bacterium | reverse complement strand
GCCGGCGCTGATCCTCGGGGACGAGCCGACGGGGGACGTGGACTCGAAGACCGGCGAGCAGATCATGGCCTGCATCCAGGAGGCGCGCCGGCAGTCGGGCGCGACGCTCGTCGTCGTCACCCACAACCCCGACGTCGCCCGGGGGGCCGACCGCACCCTGCACATGAAGGACGGCCTGCTCCAGTGACGCGGTACGAGAAGAAGGGCTGGTTCCGCCTCACGCTGCCCGCCGGCTGGGAGGTCGACGAGGACGAGAGCCCGGTCGCGATCTACCATCCCGAGGGGGCGGGGGCTCTCCAGGTGACGGCGGAAACGCCGCGTCCGCTGCCGCCCGGCGGGAAGATCGACGTCTTCCTCATGCTTCGCGCCTTCCTCAAGCAGACGGGGGTCGACTTCGACGAGTCGCTCGCCACGCGGAAGACGGAGCGCGGCCTGGACCGGGCCTTCTACGAGTACTCGGCCGAGTCGCCGGAGGAGGGGGAGGTGCGGTGGCGCTCCTGGATGGTGACCAACCACGACATCGTGGTCTTCCTCACCTACGCCTGCCGGGAGGAGGACAAGGACCTGGAGCGCGGAGACATCGACGGGATCGTGGCGTCGCTGGAGCTGCGCTGAGTGGAAGTCCATGCCGTTGTCAGGAGCGTGCTCGATTACTGGTTTTGGATGGCGATACCTGCGCTGATCTGTTTCATTCCCGTCGGTTTGATTCGTCAGGCCGAGCGCTCTTCGCCCGAAGCCGCTGCACAGGATCCTCACTTCGCCGATCCCTGGTTTCGACGCGCGATTCGAATCCTAGTTCCACTTCTCCTGGTGTGTTCCTGGCTGTCCCTGCTGATTCAAATGGTTGGGCCTTGGGACCGGTTGGGAGAACGAACTGAAGTCTGGCAGGAACTGGACGAGCGGGGAGCAGTCAAACTGTCCGAGGATGAGTTCGAAGGCTACATGATACGGAGGAAGGTCCTTCATCGTCGGACCGTTGCCATGACCCATCTGGCTATGAACGTGCTTGGGATTTGTGTTCTTCTTAGGTTGAAGAAGAGAAACCCTGGAAAGGTTGCGGACTTCGCCTGACCCAGAAGGCTACTTCTTCTCGTCCGTCACGCAGCGGAAGCCCACGGTCGCGGTGTTGGCGTCGGGCCGCTCGTACCAGCGCGACGTCGTGGTGACCCATTCCTTGTCGCGGAAGCAGCCGCCGCGGATCACCTTCGACGGGGACTTGCCGGGATAATCCTCCGAGCACCACTCGCTGACGTTGCCCACCATGTCGTAGCAGCCCGCGGGGCTCACGCCCGGGCAGGCGCCGACGGGCGCCGTGAACTCGTAGCCGTCCGCGCGCCCCGAGGAGTTGCAGCGCTTCTCGTTCAGCTCCCAATCGTTGCCCCAGGGATAGGTCCAGCCGGTCTTCCCGCGGGCCGCCTTCTCCCACTCGCGCTCCGTGGGGAGGCGCTTGCCCGCCCAGGCCGCGTAGGCGTAGGCGTCGTACCAGGTGACCCCGACGACCGGATGTTTCGGCCCGTTGAAGTTCGGGTCGGTCAGGAACGCGGGCTTGTGGTTGCGCTGCTTCGTCCCGGCGTCCTCGTCGGGGTGGCAGCGGGAGTGGTCGTTCGTCGCGCTGACGTGGGCGAGGAAGAGCGCGTACTGCTCGTTCGTCACCTCGAAGCGGTCGATGTAGTAGGGCCCGGTCTTCTCATACCGCGCCGACACCTCGCCCGGGTTGGGCGTCGCCGAGCCATAGGTGAACTCGCCCTCGGGGACGCGGACCATCTCGAGCTCTTTCGTGCTGAAGAGCACCCGGTGCTGCGCGCCCGCCTCCAGGGTCACCGTGCGCTCGACGCCGAGGACGCGGACCTTGTGGGGGCCGCTCTCCACCAGGCGCGAAGCCAGGGGAACCCGGCCGCCGGACTTCCCGTCGAGATAGGCCTCCGCGCCGGCGATCTCCGACTCCACGGTCAGGCGCGCGGGCGGGATCTTCTGCAGCGCCGCCTTGATCGGGCGGTCCATCGCGTCGCGGCTCACGATCTCGAAGGTGGCCGATTGGTCGTAGTGACCGTCGAGCACGAAGCGCGCACCGTGCGTGCCGCCCTCGACGGCCTCCAGGGCCACCGGGGTGACGCCGACCTTCGCGCCGTCCACGTAGACCGTCGCGCCCCGCGGCTCCGACTCGAAGGCCACGCGGGCCTTGATCTTGACGAGCTCGTACTCGCGGGTGACCGGGCTGTCCACCGTGAGGGTGACGCCCCGCGCCTCGTGGTACTTCTTCATGAGGCGGAGCTCGTACTTGCCGGGAAGGACCTCGAGGTTCAGCGGGGTCGGCCCGCGATCCTCCTCGTTGACGAAGACGGAGGCGCCGGCGGGCGTGGAGGTCAGGTGGACCACGACCTTGCTGGAGCTCGTGGGCGGCTCCGTGGCGCCCCGCTTGACGAGCTTGAAGGGCTTCTCCCAGCGCGCGCCGCCCTCGACCTTCTCGTAGAAGGTCAGATCCTCGTAGTCGTCCCTGGAGAGCGTGAACTCGTGGACGCCGGCGTCCAGGGAGTCTTCGAAGGGCGTCAGCCCGTACCAGTTGCTGTCGATCTTGACGGACACCTTCTCCAGGCCCGGCGTGGTGATCGCCACGATGCCCTTCAGGCGGGCGAGCTCGACGCCCTCGAGCGTGAGGCCCGAGGAGCAGCTATTCAAGCTCAGCTCCTTCTGGGTCGCGCGGTCGATCACCGCGAAGCAGCGGCGGCCCTCGACCGTGCGGGGCTGCAGGATCAACTCGCGCGGCTCGAAGAACTCGCGGACGAGCCGGATCGTGTGGCGCTCGTAGGTGAGGGCCTGGACCTGCACGGGGGCGACGCCGACGCGCCGGTCGTCCAGCCAGACCTCGGCCTCGGCAGGCTTGCTGTTGATCGCGAGCGGGCCGCCCAGCAGGGCGCCCGCCTCCTCGACCGGCCGGCTCAGGTGGTTCCGCTCCTGGACGGCGTGGCGGATGCGGTGGAAGCCGTATCCGCAGAGCGCCAGGAGGACCACGACGAAGACCGCGAATCCCCACTCGAGTCCCCAGGTCCAGCGCCGCCTTGCCGACTTGACGGCGACGGGGGCCGCGGGGATGGGCACCGCCCGCGGCGTCAGCCGCCGGACCTCGCCCTGCGGCGACACCTCGAGCGCGGCGGCGCCGGAGGAGACCAGCTTGAGGAGCAGGGCCTCCTTGGCCTTCTGAAGATCCGCCGCCATCTCGCGTGCGCTCTGGTAGCGCACGTCGCGGTCGATCGAAAGGGCGCGCTTGCAGATCGCGTCGAGCTCGGGGGTTACGACCGGGTTCAGCTCGCTCGGCAGGTCCATGCCCAGCGGCAGCTCGCCCGTGAGCATCTCGTAGAGGACGACGCCGACCGAGTAGACGTCGGCGCGCGCGTCGACCTGCCGCCCGGGCACCATCTGCTCGGGCGCCATGTAGAAGAGGGTGCCGGAAAGGATGCGGACGCCGCTCGTCCGCGCGTGCTCCGAAATCACGATCTCGCTCTGGCTCCGGCCCGGGAACATGCCCAGGCCCAGGTCGGTGAGCTTGACGTAGTGGAGGAGGGCCTTGCCCTTCTTCGAGATGTCGATCTTCTTCTTCTCGACGAGGATGTTCTCGGGCTTGATGTCCTTGTGGACGATGCCCTTGCCGTGGGCGAATCCCAGCGCCTCGCAGACCTGGACGGCGATGTCGATCGCGTAGGGCGGCGGCAGGATGCCGTCGTCCAGCATCAGCTGGCGGAGGTTCTTTCCCTCCACGTACTCCATGATGAAGTAGGGGGGATCGTTCTGGGTGTTGAGGCCGATCGTCTTGACGATGTTCGGGTGGTCGAGCTCGTGCTGGAACTGGGCCTCCTGCTTGAGGCAGTCCATGGCCTCGGGGCTCGTGGGAATCTTGATGGCGACGAACTTGCCCGGGATCTGGGCATGCTCGG
Organism: Planctomycetota bacterium; assembly: GCA_016200125.1. The sequence goes on along the minus strand of JACQFK010000413.1, from coordinate 3,550 downwards.
CCTTCCACACCTCGCCGAAGCCGCCCTGGCCGAGCTTCTCGAGCAGGGCATACTCGGAGATGCGGTCGCCTTTCTGGATCGCCCGGTAGGCCATAACGTCTCCTGCTGCGCCCGCTTCCTTAGTTTATCACACCCGGCGCTGCGGGGCCCCTCTGATCATTAAACGCCGGTTGACAGGGGTCCGTTCCTCTCTACACTTACTAGGACGTGAAACGACGCTCCGATTCCCGCAGCGAAGAGGCGTTCCGCCGCGCCCGCGAAGTCATCCCCGGCGGCGTCAATTCCCCCGTCCGCGCCTACCGCGCCGTCGGGGGCTCGCCCTTCTTCGTCGCCTCCGCCCGCGGCTCGAAGATCCGGGACGTCGACGGCAACGACTACATCGACTACGTGGGCTCCTGGGGCCCGATGATCCTGGGCCACGCGCCGCCGCCGGTGCTGGCGGCCCTCGGCCGGGCGGCGGAGCGGGGGACCTCCTACGGGGCGCCCACCCTGGCCGAAGTCGAGATGGCGGAGCTCCTCTCGGCCGCGATCCCCTCGCTCGAGAAGGTCCGCCTCGTGTCCAGCGGCACCGAGGCCTGCATGAGCGCGCTCCGCGCCGCGCGCGGCTTCACCCGGCGGGACGACATCGTCAAGTTCGAAGGCTGCTACCACGGCCACTCGGACGGGCTGCTGGTCCAGGCGGGCTCGGGCGCGGCGACCTTCGGCGTGCCCACCAGCCCTGGCGTCCCGGCCGACTACGCGAGACACACCCTGGTGCTGCCCTACAACGACCTGGAATCGCTCCGCGCCCTCGTGCGCAAGCGCTGGAAGTCGATCGCGGCGATCATCGTGGAGCCGGTCGCGGGGAACATGGGCGTGGTCCTGCCCGCGCCGGGCTTCCTGGAGGAACTCCGCGCCCTCACGGAGCGGCACGGGATCGTCCTCATCTTCGACGAGGTGATCACGGGCTTCCGGCTCTGCTACGGGGGCGCGCAGTCGATCTACGGCATCTCGCCGGACCTGACCTGCCTGGGGAAGATCATCGGCGGCGGCCTCCCGGCGGCGGCCTACGGCGGCCGGCGGGACATCATGAACCTGATCTCCCCGGAGGGCCCCGTTTACCAGGCGGGGACGCTCTCGGGGAACCCGCTGGCGGTGGCGGCCGGCCTCGCCCAGCTCAGGACGCTGCGCGAAAATCCCGGCATCTACGCCAACCTCGAGAGCCGCTCCGCCCAGCTCTCGCAAGCCTTCCGGGGCGTCACCCTGAACCGCGCGGGCTCGATGCTCACGCCGTTCTTCGTCCGCGGCCCCGTCACCGACTGGGCCGGCGCGTCGAAGTCCGACACGAAGAAGTTCGCGAAGTTCCACCGCCACATGCGGCGCCACGGGATCGCCCTCGCGCCCTCGCAGTTCGAGGCCTGGTTCGTGAGCTACGCCCACACCAACGGCGACATCGAGCGCACGGCCCGCGCCATCCATGCCTTCAGGGGCTGACATTTGATGACCTAGGTCGACAATTCGCCTTGCCATGCTTCAGTACGAAAGCACGGGTCGCGTCAACCCTTCAGCCCTCCGCGCCATCGCCGACGACATCGGCCGCATCGAACGCGACTGGTGGAGGGGCGCGATCGGTCTGGACGCCTCCGACGAGGGCCGTCCCTCGATCCTGACCGGCGGGACGCCGCTGTTCCACAAGTCCGGCATCCCGGACGCGGACGACCTCTTCATGGCCTTCGCGGATGCCGCGTTCATCCTGGGGCGGCTCGCCGGCTGGTCGAAGACGCACAAGATCAAATGGCACGTCCGCATGAACGACGAAGACTGGGGCGCGGTGGACCCGGGCGGACTCACGAAGCCGCTGATCGAACAGATGGGGAAGTGGGCCCATCGCCTCAGGATTTTCCCTAGCGGCCGGGACACCTGGTTCATTCCCGAGGAGCGCCGCGCGGAGCTGCTCGCCCGGCACGCCTCCCGCAAAGACGTCTAGTAATCTCCAAACTCGACCGCTATAATCCGCCCGCCATGTCGACCGCCAGAGGCGATCTTCTGCTCGGAAAGATCGCGCTTCGCGAAGGCCTGATCACCCGGGAGCAGCTGTTCGACTGTCTCCAGGCCCAGGACCGGAACCCGTCCAAGTCCATCGGCTCGATCATGGTCGCCCGCGGCTACCTGAGGAACGAGGACGTGGAGCGCCTGGTGGAGCTCCAGAAGAAGGCCTTCGAAGGAGGGGCGGACGGCGCCGGGCCCCAGAACCGCCGGAGCATCCTGCTCGGCAAGATCGTGGTGGAGAAGGGGCTGGCCACCGAGTACCAGGTCAACGAGTGCCTCCGCCTCCAGGGCCGGATGTCGGAGCTCGGGATCAACCCGGTCCCGCAGCTCGGCGAGATCCTCCTGCGACGCAACTACGTCGACAAGGCGGCGCTGGAGACGGCGCTGCAGCTCCAGAACCTCCAGCTCTACACCTGCCCCGACTGCGGCGCGGCGATCGAGATCGCCGAGACGAAGACCCCGCGCGAGGAGTACAAGTGCAAGGCCTGCGGCGCGGCCGTGCCCTTCCTCTTCGCGAAGATGGCCAGCGCCGTCAAGGAGGCCCTGGACGAGGCGTCGCGGGAGCACGACCTCGACCTGCCCGACGAGGTGCGGCTCGCCGCCGCCGAGCCCTCCAAGTGCTTCGGCCGCTACGTCCTCATCAAGGAGATCGGGCGCGGCGGCGCGGGCATCGTCTACAAGGCCTGGCAGCAGGACCTGAACAAGGTCGTCGCCCTCAAGATCCTTCCACACGAGAGCGACACCGCCGCGGGCGTGAAGACCCCCTTCGGCGACGTGGAGGACGTGAAGCGGTTCTACAACGAGACGCGCGCCCACGCCGACCTGAGCCATCCCAACATCGTGCCGATCCTCGACTTCGGCGCGGTGGACAACCACTTCTACTACACGATGAAGTACATCGAGGGCGTGACGCTCGACGGCGTGGTGCGCGAGGGCATCGACGAGCGGGCCTTCCAGACGACCTTCGTCAGCGACATCACCCGGATCCCCGACGAGTCGCGGCGGGACACGGCGCGGATCGTGCGCGGCAAGGGGATGCCGCTCCGCAAGGCGCTGGAGCTGATCCGCGACCTCACGCTCGCCGTGAACTACGCGCACGAGGGGGGCGTCTACCACCGCGACATCAAGCCGGCGAACATCATCATCGACCGCAACGCCAAGCCCTGGCTCATGGACTTCGGCCTCGCCAAGGTCACCCAGATCGGCGACAGCTCCTACGTGAAGGGCGTGATCATGGGCACGCCCTACTACATGCCCCCCGAGCAGGCCATCGGCGACATGGAGCAGGTGGACAACCTGAGCGACATCTACTCCCTCGGCGCGGTGCTCTACGAGATGGTGAGCGGCTACTGCCCCTACACGGGCAAGACCCCCGACGAAGTTCTGTCCGCCCTCCCCAAGGAGCCTCCCGAAACGATCCGCACCCACGTCAGCGACCTCTCCGAAGAGGTGACCTCGATCATCGAGAAGGCGATGTCGAGGGAGAAGACCGCCCGCTATCCCTCGGGGAAGGCGCTCGCGG
>JACQFK010000412.1 GCA_016200125.1 Planctomycetota bacterium | reverse complement strand
CGGCGTTCGGGCTGCGGAGCAGGATGCGCAGGTCGGCCGACGCGTCGGCCACGCGCAGGCGTCCGAGGGCCCGGGCGCAATCGGGGACGAAGCGGTTCCGGCCGAAGTCGGCCAGGAAATCGCGGATCGCCGACCGGTAGAGCGGGATCGCCTCGGGAAGCGCGGCGAGGCCCAGCGCCCTCAGGCAGGGATCGTCGCTGCGCTCCGGACGTCCCCGGGCCTTGAGCATCAGGCGCTCCTTCGTCTTGTCGTCGCTGAAGGCCGCCAGCAGCCGCACTTCCTCCTCGCCGATGAACTGTCGGCTGGTCTCCTCGAGACCGTCCAGCATCTCGAGAAGGCCCTCCGGGTCCCGCGCCGCCGCGAGCGCCCGCAGGGGCGCGACCCGTTCAAAATACGAGCGGCCCTTCCGGATTTCGTCCTGCGTGAGGCGGATCGCCTCGGCGTGTCCCTGGCGGACCAGCCAGTAACGCCCCGCCTTCCAGTCCGGACGCTTTTTCCACGCGGCCTCCACGGCCGCGCGCGCCGCCTCGTCCGGCGCGATCCAGGCCAGGAGCCGTTCCGATTCGTCCGGGGAGAGCGCGTAGCCCGACAGCAGCGGGATCAGTTCCGCACGGGCCGCCGCGTCGCCCGCCGCCTGGGCCAGGAAGAGCCCGCCGATCCGGACCGGCTTCTTCGAGGAGGCGCGGAGCCTGCCGATCGCTTCCTCGTCGGCCTTCTCCCGCGTTTCGAAAAGGATCTGGATCGCGCCCACCCTCATCGCGCCCCACCATTCGTCGTCGTCCAGAAGGCCCTTGAACAGGGCCGCCCGGAGGCGGGGCAGCGGAGAACGCCGCGCCATTGTCAGAGCGACGTGGTCCTGGCAGGGATGGAGGGACGGCTTCGCGAAGATCTCCTCGAGGTCGGCTTCGAGTCCCTCGACGGGCATCGACAGGAGCGCGAGGCCGTAGTCGAGCCCGTTGGTGTAGACCCGGAGCGCGTCCATCAGCGGGCGGGCGTCGGCCGGGTCCCCGATGCGGCCGAGCGCCTCGGCGGCGTCGTCCTGCAGCCCGGGCTCGCGGAGCAGGCCGCGCAGGAGCGGAGCGTCGGCGGTTCCTCCCACCGCGCCGAGCAGGAGGATCAGCTTCTTCCGCGTCGCGAGATCGAGCTTCGGATCCCGCAGCCAGTCCAGGACCTCCTCCCGCAGCGCGGGCCCGCCGAGACAGGCGAGCTCGAGATCCGTCCGCGCGTAGGTGTCAGGGTGAGGATTCGCGCCGCGTCCCTGCTTGCGGATCCGGCGGAACCAGGTCCGGACCAGCTCGGGATCGCGGACCCGGTGGACCAGCCATTCCAGGGTCTCCGGCTCGATCGAATCGACGACGGCGGCCAGGGCGGCGGCGATCTTCGGTCCGCCCCGCTCGCCCAGCGCCCATTGCGCGGCGTGGCGGAGTTCCGGATCCAGGTTCGGGTCGTTGCATAACCCCCAGAGCGCCTCCTCGGCGTCCGGACCGGGAGTGGCGCCCAGGATTGCGGGCGCGCTGTGCGCGGCCGGCAGGTCGGAGCGGGCGAGTTCGACCAGATCTTTCTCGCGTCCGGGCAGCCCCAGCATGGAAAGCGCCTGGATCGCCCCGCGCGGTCCCCGGTCCCCGTCGAACCTCCTCTTCTTGAAGAGGAGGGGAATGAGGGCCGGGCCCGGCGACCGGTCGCCGGCCTCGATCAAGATCCGCGCGGCGATCACTTCGAGGGACGGATCGGAAAAGAAGGGGACGATCGTGGAAAGATCCTTCGGCGGGACGCGGAGCAGGCCCTCGAGCGCCAGGCGGCGCGCGGCGGGATCGGGGAGCGCCAGCAGCGCCTCGAGCCGCTCAGCTTGCTCGCGGAGCGGCAGGTCCTCCAGGGTTCTCAGCGCCCGCTCGACATGGCCGTGGTAGGGTCCGCCGCTCTTGGGGTTGAGCGAGGCCTTCTGCTGCTGGGCTTCCTTGATCGTGCCCTGCAGGAAGGGCAGCCACTCGAGGGGGAGGGCCGCACGTTCGATCCGGGCGCGCACTTCGGCGTCGGTCGCCGCGCTCGCGCGGCGCAGGAGCTCCGCGTGGAGACGGAGGGGAAGCTGGAGCAGGTCACGGCTGGCCGCCTCGCGGAGCTTGAGATCGTCGGCTCCCAGCCGCCGGACCAATTCGTCAAGCCGTCTCCGATCGGCCTCGTCCTCCTGCGCCGGGAACAAGAGCAGCAGCGCCGCCAGGGCAGCTTTCATCGGATGTGGGGCCGGCGTTCAGGGGTAGATGGCCACCTTGACCCCGGGCAGCAGGGCGCCCAGGCTCTGCGCGTTCGCCGGCGAGTCCCCGTGGAGCTGGGAGAAGGAGAGGGACTCCAGCTTCTTCAGCTCCTTCAGCTGATCGACGACTTCGGGCGTGATGTTCATCCTCATGAGGTGCAGCTTCCGGAGCGCCGGCATCGATTTGAGCGGCGCGTAGCCGGCGGCCGTCAGGGGAAGGCGGGCGAGGGACAGGGTCTTGACCTTCTCGAGGGCGCCGATGTGTTCGATGCCCTTGTCCGTGATGCTGTCGGTGTTGAGGTCGAGCACCTCGAGCTTGGGGAGGAAACGGAAGTGCTCCATGCCGGCGTCCGTGATCTTGCTGCTCAGGACGTGGACCTCCCGCAGTTCGGAGCGCTGGCGGAGCCGCTCGAGGTCGGCGTCGCTGGCGTCCGAATGGCAGCCGAAGCGGGCGACGTCCTTTTCCTGCGCGCGAGCGGCGCTTGGGGCGAGGGCCAGGAGGAGCAGGGCGGCGCAGGCGGTCCTCATGGGCGACTCCCTTCTGTTCTGCTTCAAGTGTACCCCCGCCGCGGAATTCGGGGGCGGAATCCTACTTCCCGGCGTGGAGGGAGCGCACCCCGCCCTCCAGCCTCCCGAGCGCGCCCACCTCGTCGGCCGTGAGGGGCCGGCTGAAGACCGCGAGGTCGTCGTAGAGGCCTACGTAGTTCATGCCGAGGACGATCGCCGCCTTCGGGAGGTCCCAGCGGTAGGTCTTCCTGCCCTTGAGTTCGCCCTGCAGGGCGCCGTCCAGGTAGAGGCGGGCGACGGCGTCGTCGCGGCCGCCGTTGAACTTCTCCCAGGTGAAGCAGACGTGGGTCCACTTGCCGCGCGCGAAGGGGTGGCGCTTGACGACGATCTCGGGGCGGGGCGCGTCCTTCTCCTTCTTCGGGTTCCACTCCGAGGTGTCCGGGAAGACGCCCAGGCGGAACAGCCGCGGCACTTCGTCCTTGCTGAAGTCGACCCAGAGGCAGGCGTCGTCCCACTTCTTGTCGGTGAGCTGGATCGGGTCGCAGTAGCCGGGCTCGAGGTCCTTCTCGGGGTCGAGCTGCATCCAGAAGGAGACCGTGCCCTGGAAGTCCGACTCCGTCCAGGCCACGTGCCGGGCGGCTTTCCAGTGGATCACCGTCTTGATCCTCTTCGAGAAGCGCAGCGCGTCGCCGTACTTCCCGGCGCCGGGGACGATCTCGACGGACTCCGGAAGCCCGGGCTTCGAGTCCTTGAGGGGCGTCCCGGGCCCCTGGTAGACGGCCCGGTCGCCGGCGCCGAAATCGGCTTCGGCCTTGCCGTCGAAGGAGGCGTGGAAGAGGAGCGCCTTCCCGAGGTCGTCCGCCGGCGCGGCGAGCAGGGCGGCGAGGAGGAGGATTCTCATGCCTATCCTACGGCGCCCGTCGCGCCGGGTAGATGTAGGGGAGGGTTCGCCATGAGACGGGTCTGCCTGGCGCTCGGTCTGCTCGCGCTGGCTCCGCAGGATGCCGTGGTCGAGGTCCGCTCGGCCAAGAGCGGCGCCTGGTCCGATCCCAAGACCTGGGAGCAGGGCCGGCTGCCGGCCGCAGGCACGCGCGTGCGCATCCGTCCCGGCCACCGCGTGGTGTACGACGTGGCGTCGGACGCGGTCCTCCGCTCGGTCCTGATCGGTGGCACGCTCCGCTTCGATCCCGACCGGGAGACACGGCTGAACGCCGGGCTCATCAACATCCAGCCGGGCGAATCGGCGGGCGAAACCGGTTTCGACTGCGCCGACCATCCTCCCGCCGCCGCGGCCGGCGACCCGCCCGCGGCGCTCGAGGTCGGCAGCGCGGAGCAGCCCATCGCCGTGGGCAAGACGGCCACGATCCGGCTCCACCTGATTGAAGGCATGGACAAGGGCTCCTTCCCCGCGATCGTGTGCTGCGGCGGCGGGCGGATGGAGCTCCACGGCGCGCCCTTGAGCCGCACCTGGCTCAAGCTCGGGAAGCCCGCCGCGGCGGGCGACCGCGAGGTCGCGCTCGAGGAGGCCGTCAGCGGCTGGAAGGCCGGCGACCGCGTGATCGTCACCTCGACGATGCGGCAGAGCAAGGCGAAGAAGACCTTCAAGGAGAGCACGCGGGACGGCACGCAGACCGAGGAGCGGATCGTCGAGTCGGTCGACGGCGCGACGCTCAAACTCGACCGGCCGCTCGACTTCAGCCACATCGCCGACCGGCAGTACCGGGGCGAGGTCGCGAACCTGAGCCGCAACATCGTCGTCGAGTCGGCCGATCCGGCCGTCGCGCGCGGCCACACGATGTACCACCGGGACGCGGCGGGATCGATCGGCTACGCGGAGTTCCGCCATCTGGGGAAGGAGGGGGTGCTCGGGCGCTACAGCCTGCACTTCCACCGGGTCGGCGACACCATGCGCGGCGCGTCCGTCATCGGCGCCTCGATCTGGGACAGCGGGAACCGCTGGATCACGATCCACGGGACCAACTATCTCGTCGTGCGCGACTGCGTGGGCTACCGGAGCGTCGGGCACGGCTTCTTCATGGAGGACGGCAGCGAGGTCTACAACGTGCTCGACCGCAACCTCGCGGTCCAGGCCTTCCTCGCGAAACCGCTGCCGAAGCAGCTGCTGCCCTACGACAAGAACGACGGCTCGGGCTTCTGGTGGGCGAACTGCCGGAATGCCTTCACCCGGAACGTGGCCTGCGACTGCGACGAGTACGGCTACTTCTTCCAGTCGACGAAGACGGCGGACTTCGATCCGACGCTGTCGATCGCGCAGCCCGACTGGACGCGGAAGGACGTGGACATCCGGACGCTGCCCTTCGTCCGCTTCGAGGACAACGAGGTGCACAGCAACTTCGGCCTGTACGGCTTCAACCTGGGCGAGGGCGTCAACCGCGTCGGGCCCGATACCAAGCACCCGTTCATCGTCCGCAACCTGAAAATCTGGGACACGCACTACGGCTTCCGCCCGCAGGTGCCGAACCTGAT
>JACQFK010000423.1 GCA_016200125.1 Planctomycetota bacterium | reverse complement strand
GCCCATCCGCGGCGAGGGGCGCGCGTGGGCGTCGACCATGATGTCGACGCCCTCGCCGACCGCGTCGCGCAGGGCGGCGACGCACTTCTCGGCGTAGCGGATCGGGCGCAGCCCCTCGATGGGCATCGTCTCGGGGACGGCCATGCACTTGAAGGCGCTGAAGCCCTCCTCCACCGCCTTGCGGCCGAGATCGGCGAAGCGCTTTGCGTCCGCGGGGGAGGTCTCGTAGAAGTCCTCCATCCGCCCGCCGCCCAGGTGGCAGTAGAGGCGGACGTAGTCCCGCACCGGCCCGCCCCAGAGCTTGTGGCAGGGGACGCCGTGGATCTTGCCGAGGATGTCCCAGAGGGCGATGTCGATCCCGCTCAGCGCGGTGGCCCGGACGATGCCGTTGGCGTGCCAGAAATGCTGGCGGTACATCATCTGCCAGAGATGCTCGATGCGGGTCGGGTCCTCCCCGACCAGGAGCTGGGAGAGGTCCTCGATCGCGCCCGTCACGGCCCGGGTGTGCCATTCGAGCGTCGCCTCGCCCCAGCCCTGGAGCCCCGCCTGGTCGGTGACGACCTTGACGAAGATCCAGTTGCGCATCCGCGCGTGGCAGACCAGGGTCTCGATCCGGGCGATCTTCATGGGCGTCGGGTCAAAGTTTCCTATTATGCAACCGTGTTGTCAATAGAGTCGTTTCAGAAATCGCTGGCGCCGCCCCGGCCCCGCCGGGAGAATGGCCGGACCCATGAAGGAAGGACCCTACGAATCCCTGCGCAAGGCCTTCGAGGTGCTGGAGCTCCTCGCGGCGCGCTCGCCGCGGGGCGTCACCGAGATCGCCGCGGCGCTCGGGATCCAGAAGAGCGGCGCGAGCCGCCTGCTCAAGGCGCTCTCGGGTTGGGGCTACGTGGTCCAGGACCTGCGGCGCGGGCAGTACCGCTCGGGCCCGCGGGTCGTGGCGCTCGCGGAGCAGTACCCCCAGGGCGACCAGCTGCTCCGGGTCGCGCAACCCGTGATGCGCGGCCTCGCCCAGTCGACCCGGGCGAGCGTCCACCTGGGGCTCGTCGTCGCCGACCGGATGCTGGTCGCCGCCAAGGAGGCCAGCCCGGAAACCATCCAGGTGGCGTCCCGCGTCGGCGGCCCGATCGCCCCCCACGCCTCCGCGCTCGGCAAGATCCTGCTGGCGAGCCTGGGCGAGAAGGAGCGCGCGCCCTTCCTGAAAGGGCCGCTGGCCCGCTTCACCGAGCACACGGTCGTGCAGCCCGGGCAGGTCGCGCGGATGATCCAGGACGTCCGCCGCCGCGGCTACGCCCTCGAGGCGGGCGAGGAGCATGCGGGCGTCGGCTGCATCGGCGTGCCGATCGTCGGCCGCGCGGAGCGCTGGATCGCCGCCCTGTCGGTGTCCGGCCCCCTCGCGGGGACCCCCTTCCGGCTTGATGCCCGTCATCGCGCGCTGGCCCTCCAGGCGGGTTCGGAGATCTCGCGCCGGCTCGCGCTACCCGTCGACGCTTGAGCGCCGCGATCCGACCCGCTTTCCGCGGCCGGCGAGTCGGAGGATCAGGAGCAGCAGGAGCGCTTCCGCACCGGTCGCGCCGCAGCCTCCCACCTGGATGTTGACCACCTGCGGCGGGGGCGCCGGCGGAGGAGCTGCCGTGAAAATGACTAAGTTCTTGTTCGCCCCCAGCGAGCCCGGAGCGCCGGGAGCCGGCAGCGTGAGCAACGCATCGACGTTCGACGCGTTCCGGATCGTGCCGCCGTTCAACCCCAGCGCGCCCGAGCCCACGTAGTCCAGGTCGGCCGAGGCGTCGGCGGCCGACACCGCGTAGGTGAAGCTGAGCGTCGGTCCGCCGGATCCGGCCGAATAGGAAGCGACGGCGTCCACGGCGCCCGTCTCCAGCACGATCCGCGGGCCGCCCGTCACCGTCACCGCTTGCGAGAAGGTCAGGAGGATCGTCAGCGTGTCGCCCGCCCCGTAGGTCCCGTCCGCCGTGGACGACGTGACGTTGGTCACCGTCGGAGGCGCCGGCGTGACGATCTGAAGGTTCTTGTTCGCTCCGAGAGAGCCCGCGGCCCCGGGCGACGGAAGCGTCAGGATGGCGTCGGCGTTCCCCGCGTTCCGGATCGAGCCGCCGTTGGCCGAAAGAGACGCGGTCGACCCGTAGTCCAGGTCCGCGGAATTGTGGCCGGAGGCCACGGTGTAGAGAAAGGTCAACGTGGAGGTTCCCGAGCCTCCGGAATAGTCGACGACGGCGTCGACGGAACCCGTCTCCAGCACCAGCTGCGGGGTTCCCGTGACGCTGACGGCCTGCGAGAATTCCACCGTCACCGCCACGACCTGGCCGATTCCGTACGTGCCGTCCGGCGTCGTCGAGGTGACGTTCGTGAGGGTCGGCGGAGGGGGCGTGACGATCTGGAGGTTCTTGTTCGCCCCCAGCGATCCCGCGGCGCCTGGACTCGGGAGGGTGAGGAGGGCATCGCTGTTGGTGGAGTTCCGGATCGTCCCTCCGTTGGCCGCCAGGGCGGAGGCGGAGAGATAGTCCAGATCGGCGGAGTTGTGCCCGGAAACCACCGTGTAGTGAAACGTCAGATCCGTCGTTCCGGACCCCGCGCTGGTCGTCGTGCCCCCGTCGGGATTTGTCAGCACCACGTCCCAGACGCCCTGAAGCGCCCCCGCCAGGTTGAGCGAGAAGGAGACGGAGCCGGACGAGTTGAAGACGACGTTCGTCGCCGGCAGGTCCGGCTGGCCGCCGCGCCTGAGGAGGACGGACGGCGGCGCGGCCTTCTCGAACTCGCAGATCCAAGGCCGCCCCGAGTCCGGCGTGTCGTTCCACCAGAGGCCGTACCAGTAGGCGCCCCAATGCTCCCCCATGCCAAGCCAGTTGTTGGGCTCGCCCGGCGCCCAGTTGGTGTAGGTCACGGCCGCTCCGTTCTCCCAGCGCCATCCCCCCGGAAGAACCACGTCGGACATCCCGATCCAGCAGTTGTACTTGCCGCCCAGGCCCCACACATAGGCGTCCTCCGCCGCCGAGTCGATGGTCGAGAGGTGGCCGCCCGCGGCGGCGCAGGCGGGGCGGGCGTTGTTCCAGTAGTCCCAGGCATTGCTGAACTTGTAGTAGTGCCCGCCGAAGGGGAGGGCCCCCGCGGGATGCTGCACGGCGCCGGTCTGGAAGCCGCTGCCGTTGAGCGCGACCAGGTTGGCCGTCGCGCCGGAAACGGCGGACGCCGGAAGCACCGAGACTGCGGCCGGCGAGGACAGCGTCGCCGTCGTGAAGCTGAACGTCGAGGGCCCCGTCAGGTCGAGTCCCCGGAGATCCTTCGCCTGGGCGGGAGCCAGCGTCACCGTGTAGAGGGTCGCGGCATCGAGGGGCGCCGACGGCGTCCAAACCAGGGTATAGGAATCCGTCCAGGACCAGGTGCCCGTCGCGGTCCCCCCGCCCAGCGAGGCCACGCCGGAGGCGGGTACCGACGTGTCCATCGCCTCGCCGAACTGGATCACGACGTCCGTGCCGCCCGAGACTCCGGTGGCTCCCCCCGCGGGATAGGCGGACAGGATTCGCGGAGGCAGCACGTCGTCGAGCAGGTACCGAAGATCGGTCTGGTCCGCCCCGAACTCGTCGGTCACCTTGAGCGAATAGAAGTCGTTGCTCGTGACGTCTCCGTGCTTGATGAACAGGAGGTGGACCCCCTGGGTCAGGTCGAAGGCCGGTGAGGACGCGACGCTATCCAGGACAGGCAACGGATTTCCGTCCAGCCAGACCGTCAGCGTATCGTCGAACGTGGCGGCGAGCGCGATGCGACGCGGCGTCGGGACGGCGAGGTACAAGGCGGCGTAGCCGGCATACCGGTCGGCGAGGTTATTGTCCCAGATTCCGTCTCCGTCGGGATCCGTCATGGCGGTCCAGACCAGCGGCGTGCTGGTCGTCGTGATGTTCGCCATCGGCGCCGGGCGCCCGTCCACCGGCTGCTGGAGGTATTCCGGCCCGAGCCCGCCGAGCTGGAAGAAATCCCAGCGCCCCTCCATCTCGTCGCCGTGGTAGGGAAGATTGACGACGCAGTCGCTCGCGCTAGCGCCGAGGTGCAGCAGCGTCTTGATCAGGCCGGAGGGGAGCGGCGTTCCCACGATCGTCCCCGTCGTGAATCCCGACGTGAACGGAGTTCCCATCGGAGTGCCGATCGAATCCTGAGCGGTGGCGCCGATGCTGATCTGGTAGGCCGTGTTGGGCGCCAGATCCGCCGCCGGCTGAAAAATCAGGGTGGCGCCGTTCCAGCTGAAGGACCCCGCGGTCGCCGGGAGGATGGCAAAGGCGCCCTCCGTCGACGGATGATCCATCGCCGTGCTGAAGGTGACGCAGATGCCGGCGCCGAGGATGACGCCCGTCGCAGTATCCGCGGGGGCCGTGGAGACGACGGTGGGAGGCGCGGCGGGACTCGCAAACGAGAGCAGCCCCAGGATCAGCAGCGGCGCGAGGCGCCGGGTCCCCGGGAAATCTCGGATCATCACGACAGCCCTCAACGTCTGAAGGGGGATTCTAGCAGGCAGGGAGATCTTTCTTGAACATGAATCCTACTCAAGCTCAGACGTCGACGCTTGAGAAGATCGTCTTCCCCGACACGTCGATCCGCACCGGCGCAGAGTATTTGCGCACGCAGTCCAGGTTGATCTTCACGCCGAGCCCGGGCGCGTCGGTCAGGGAGACCAGCCCCGAGGCGTCGCGGTCGCAGGTGCCGGAGGCGAGCCCCTCGGCCAGCGGCGACCCGGCATCGGGGTATTCGAGGAGGCGGAAGGCCTCGACGTCTGCGAACGCATGGAGCGCCGCGGCCACGCTCAGGCGCGACTTGAAGGTGTGGTTCACGTAGGTGACCCCCTTCGCCGCGGCCCGCTCGACCACCGTGCGCGCCACCGTGATGCCCCCGATGCGCCCCGCGTCGATCTGGATGAACGACAGCCCGCCTTGGTCGAGGTAGTTTTCGGCCGCGCGCAGCGTCGCGGCGTTCTCCCCCGCGGCGATCGCCACCGCGGGCTTCCGCCGCGAGAGCTCCCCGTACTCGGGGATCGCGTCGGGCAGCAGCGGCTCCTCGAGCCAGGTGAGGCGATAGGGCGCGAAGCGCTTCGCGCGGTCCGCCACCGCGTCGACGTCGCGGCCCCAGGCCCAGCCGGCGTCGACCATGAGCTGCGGCTCCGGCCCCAGCCCTTCGCGGGCCGCCCGCACGAGCGCGACGTCCGCCTCCGCGTCCTTCTTCCCCATCGGACCCCAGCCGAACTTCGCGGCGAGGTAGCCGCGGGAGCGGATCCTCTGGGCGATGCGCAGCGTATCCTCGGGCGTGTCGCCGAAGAGCACCGAGGCATAGGGAAGCTTCGGAAAGGACTTCTTCCCGCCGAGCAGGCGGTAGACGGGCCGGCCGAGGCTTTTCCCCACGACGTCCCAGAGCGCGATGTCCGCCCCGCTGTAGGCGTGGTCGATCTGCTGGATGTCGCTGCCGTTGCGCAGGGCCTTCGCGTGGAGCCGGAGGACGTCGTCCGGCGTGTCGACGGTCTCACCCAGGAGCGACTCGCGGATGCTGATGATGTTGCCGTGCGACATCGGACAGCAGTAGGCGGCGAGCGAGACCAGCGGCGACGCGTCGCATTCGCCCCAGCCTTCCAAGCCCTTGTCGGTCCGGATCCGGACGACCAGCGTGTCCTGCGTGCCGTCGGCCGCCGTCGTGATCTCCGGCATCCGCAGATAGATGGGATCGATGGCGCTGATCTTCATTTCCAGTGCTCGTCAAAGAGTCCCGCGTCGACCGGCGACCCGTCCGCGAGCTTCATCACGGCCCAGTCGCCCAGACGGGGGAAGAACAGGTAGTTGATCTTCAGCTCCGGCGGATGGAAGGTGTGGCCCGAATTGAGGACCAGATAGCGGTTTTCCGCAAGCGGGCTCGCGCAGATCAGGACCGGCGCGTGCTCCGCCGCCGCGTACTTCTTCCCGCGCAGGCTCACCTCGTCGCGGGTCCACGAGAGCGGCAGCTTCGGCAGCGCCTTCAGGATCCACGGATTGCTTCCCGGATCGCCGAAGAGGACGAGATGGCGGGCCTTCAGGTCCTCCTCAGTCACCTTCGCATCGTCCTTCACGGGCAGCTCGCCCCGGAACCAGACGCGCCACTCCTCGGCGAAGCGCTTCAGGCTCGCGTCGGCCCAGGCCTGGACGGCGGGATTCCAGGGCTGCCCCGTGCCGCGCACGCAGAGGAAGGGGCTGCCGAAGGCGTCGTCGAGGGGCCCCTGCAGCCCCGGCCGCTTGCCCTCGTCGGCGCCCTCCGCGAGACGCCAGACGCCGTCCCGCTCCTCGATGACCGTCGAAGCCTTGGCGGCGATCTCGGTCCTGCCCGCGCGGATCTTCGCCGCGGGGAAATGGACCGCGAGGCGGCGAATGTTCGTCGCCGCCTCGATCACCACGACCTCACCGTCGATCCGCGCCTTCACCTCGGCGCGCGCGTAGTGCTCCTTCAGGGCGAGGATCTCGATCCAGAAGCAGCGATTGTACTTCAGCGTCCAGGTGACGAAGCGAAGCTCCTTCGGCGCCGGATCCAGGCCCTTCGCGGCATGCTCGCCGATCCGCCTCATCTGCTCCTTGTGGGTCGCGGGATCGATCACGTGGCCGGTCCCCGGGGAGATCAGGTTGACCATCTTGAGGCCTTCCTGCTCCATCGCGCGGCCCATGATCACGTGGCAGTCCCAGAAGACATCCTTGTCGCCGATGGCGGCGATCGCCGGGACGACGCCCGCGTTCGCGGCGTAGTCGATCGAGTCGAGCGTCGTCAGCGTCTTCTCCTGGTAGTCGGGCAGCGGCCCGACCTTCACGAAAGTCTTGATCGGCGTCTCCGAGAACTTGTGGGTATCCACGTAGCCGCAGTAGGGGCCGAGCGCGACGAAGCGGTCGGGGCGCTTGAGGCCCAGGTGCCAGGTGCCCGACGCGCCCATCGACATCCCGCGCAGGACGATCCGGCTTCTATCGATCGAATAGCTCCGGCACGCGGCCTCGATCGCCTCGAAGACGTCGGTTTCGCCCGCGTAGCGGTAGCCGTTCTCGACCCGGCCGAGCGGGTGCATCTCGATGAAGTCCTGCTCGGGCGCCTTGGACGCATCGTCGTCGAAGCGCTCGATGAAGCGCAGCTCGCTCATCCCGGCCGGCTGCTGGCTGCCGTGGAGGACGACGTCGAGCCTCGTCGGCTTGGCCGCATCGTAGGACGCCGGCACGATCACGCCGTAGGGCTGGACCGAATCGTCGATCGCGGAGCGGTAGCCGCGGATCACTTTGCCTTTCCTCTTCGTCCACGCGCGATCGGCGTCGCCCGCCCGCGCCAGGCCGCGGTCGAGGGCCTTCCGGACCAGCGCGGCGTCCTTGGGCGGGAGATTGGCCTCGGCGCGCAGCGCCCAGGCGGCGCCCTTGGCGTAGACCTGCACGTCGGCGTCGGCCGATTTCCCCTCGAGTGTGCGGAGGTCTTCTTCGAAGGACTTGACGTCCTGTGAGAACACGGAGGGGAATGGCCACAAAGGCACCGAGACGCAGAGAATCCAAAGGAATAGTCTCGGTGCCTCCGTGCCTCTGTGGCCAATACCTCCGGGCCCTCCCGGGTGATTTCGCATCGGGTTCATCTCTCCTAGAGGAGCTTCTCCCCGCGGCTGTACTTCTTCACCGCGTCGGCGTCGATCGTGATGCCGAGCCCGGGCTTCTCGGGAATCGCGAGCATGCCGTCGGCGTCGAGCCTCCAGCCGCCGACGACGATCTCGTCGACGTAGGCCGATCCGGTCTTGTACTCGATCAGGTCCGTGCCGGGGGACGCGGAGGCCAGGTGGAGGTTGGCGGCCACGCCGGCGGCCGTGTTCCAGCCGTGG
>JACQFK010000422.1 GCA_016200125.1 Planctomycetota bacterium | reverse complement strand
GGCGGCGACGACGGTCTCGCCCAGGATCGCGAGGTGGAGATGGACGTCCGGCAGGAGCTCGAAGCCCAGGACCTCGTCGGTCCCGGCCTTCCACGCGACGGCCTTCTTCCCCGACTTCTCCTCGTATTTCTTCCGGATCTCCGCGAGCGCCCTGCGGTGGAAGTCGCCGTGCCCCGCGCCGTCGAAGGCGAGGACGAGATCGGGCTCCTTCTTCTCGCCCGCGACCAGCGAAGGCATCGCGAAGGCGACCTGCCCGGACAGGTGCTCGAGGGCCTTCTCCACGCTGAAGTCCTTGTCGAGCCCGGCCCCGAAGGCGCCGAAGGTCTGCAGGGCGGAATCGAAGGCGCCGGCGGCGAAGGTCCGGACCTCCTCGTCCTCGAAGAACTTCGCCAGCGGGGTCTTCTTGAAGGCCTCGCGGAAGGCCGGCGCGGAGGGGGTCTCGGCGAAAAGGAGCGTCGTCTCGGGCAGGATCGCCTCGAGCCTGAACTCCGCCCGCGGCGCGGCGCCGAGCGCGACGAGGGGGAGGAGGAGCGCCAGCCGTTTGAGGGTCATGTGGGGTGAGATTATAGTAAGTCCCCTGGGCCAAGTCCAAGGTCGAAATACGCGCTTCATGTCGGCTTAAGGTGCCGTCGAGTAGGATGGCGGCCGTTCGGAAAGGAGCCGGGCCGTGAAGAACGCGCATCTCCACTTCATCTGGGCCATCGTCGCCCTCGCGCTGGCCGCGGTGGCGTCGCTGGCGTCGCGGCGGACGGTTCCGGAGGCGGCTCCCGCTCCGGAGGGCCGGGCGAGCGCCGCGCTGCGCGCCCGCGTCGCCGAGCTGGAAGCGGAACTCCGCCGGCGGGAGTCGCCGGGGGAGGGACGGACGGCCGACAGGCCGGTCGCGGCCGAGAAGGCTCCGGAGACCACGCCCGACGTCCCGGCGCTGTCGGTCGATCAGATCCGCGCCCTTCTCAAGAGCTCGAACCGAGAGGAGCAGGGCCGGGGGTTGCGGGAGTTCGAGGCGCTGGCCGACCCTCCTCAGAAGCTGGCGCTGCTCCGCGAGATGGTGAACTCCGGCAACTTCGTCACGCGCGCGGTCTCGATCCTGAAGAAGATGGGCGGCCCCGAGGCGGTCGCGATGATGGTCGACGTGCTCGCTAAAGAGGGCCCCTCCGGACCGCGGACGAAGGCGGCTCTCGCGTTGGGCGAGATGGGGGACGCGAGCGCCATCCCCGCGCTCCAGGAGGCGTGGCGGACCGGCGACCTCCCGCTGCGGACCGCCGCGGCGGTCGGGCTCGACCGGTTCGGCCAGCGCGATCCCGTGCAAGCCTCGCTGCGGACGTTTGCCGCGATGCTCGAGGCCCCGGACGGCGGCACGCGCGTGGACGCGGTGGACCTGATGACCGAGATGCTGGTGCCCGGATCGATGCCTCTGCTAGTGAAGGCGCTCGCCGATCCGTCGAACAGCCACCTCCGGGAGGACGCGGCCGACGCCCTGGGCGTCCACCGGATGGCCGACAGCCTGCCCTTCCTCGAGAAGGCGCTCCAGGATCCCGCGGCGAACGTCCGGGAGGCGGCGCAGCGGGCGATCAACAAGATCAAAACCCCTGCAGGCACCAAGAACTAGGTACCAGGTGCCAGGAGTCGAACTAGCGCGCCAGCTTCGGCTTGGATAGAACGATCTGCCGAAGGTTGTGGAGCATGCCGCAGATCGAGTCGATACGACGGTCGAACTCCGGATCCGTACGGAGCATTCCCAGACGCGACGAGACGATCAAATGGTGCCGGAGTTCCTCTGCGGACCCCTTGGCGATTTCATAAAATCGTGCCTGATCCCGGGGTGCCCAACGGCCGAAGCCTTCGGCAATGTTCGCGCCGATGGAGTTGGACGCGCGTCTCATCTGAAGTGCAAGTCCATAGCGCTCCTCCGGCGGGAATCCCCTGGTGACATGGTAGATCTCTACACACAAGTCGACGGCGGCTTGCCAAACTCGCAGATCCGTGAATCGTGTCGCGCCCATGATGGGCTCCCTTCCTGTTGCCTTCCACCCGGGGAGTGCGTCCAGGCGCGGTTTTCTCGACAGGAAATCTGCCGTGTTCTCGAATTTTCTTTTCGGCAGCTCCCCCTGGCACCTCGTGCTTGGTACTTGGTACCCGGGGACCTATAATCTGCCTCGTGGCTAAACCGGTCCGGGTCGATTACGAGCGCGTCGAGCGCCACGAGTTCGACATCTACAAGGAGTCCATCCTCCAGCGCCTCGACATCTACGTCCACAAGCGCATGCCCGAGTACTCGCGGACCCTCGTGCAGAAGCTGATCAAGGACGGCATGATCACCGTGAACGGCCGGACCTCGAAGCCGGCCTACGAGATCAACCTCGGCGACCGGATCGTCTGCGAGCTGCCCAAGCTCATCCAGCCGCACGTCGTGCCGAGCGACATCCCCCTCGAGATCGTCCACGAGGACGAGCACCTGATCGCGATCAACAAGCCGCCGCAGTTCGTGGTCCATCCCGCGGCGGGCCACTGGGACGACACCCTCGTCAACGCGCTGCTCCACCACTGCGGCGTGCTGCCGGAGACCGACGAGATCTACAAGCCCGGCATCGTCCACCGGATCGACAAGGACACGAGCGGCGTGATCATCGCGGCCAAGACGCTCAAGGCCCACGGCGAGCTGAGCAAGCAGTTCCAGGACCGCGTCGTCCAGAAGTCCTACCGCGCGATCGTCGAGGGCGAGGTGCCCTTCGACGAGGACATCATCGACAAGGACATGGACCGCCACAAGAAGGACTTCGAGAAGATGGCGGTCGTGAAGAAGGGGACGGGGAAGAGCGCGATCAGCTTCTACCGGGTGGTCGAGCGCTTCGAGGGCTTCACCTTCGTCGAGGTGGCGCCCAAGACGGGGCGCACGCACCAGATCCGCGTCCACATGGCGTCGATCGGCCACCCCTGCCTGGCCGACTCGGCCTACGGCAGGCGCGACGCGCTCTTCCTCCGCGACCTCGGCGCCGCGGAGGACCCGCTCGTGCCGGAGCCCGACCAGCCGATCCTCATGCGCCAGGCGCTCCACGCCTTCCGGATCTCCTTCGTCCATCCCGGCACGGGCGAGACGGTCGAGTACTCGGCCCCGGTGGCGAAGGACCTGGAGCTGGTGCTCACGCTGCTGAGAAAATACAAAACCAAGACGCCCCTCAAGGTGGAGAAGAAGCCGAAGAAGAAGTGATCAGGGGCGGTTCGACAGCTGGAAGCAGTTGCCCTCCGGATCCCGGCCGTCGCAGAGCACGAGGCTTCCGAAGTCTTTGACCTTGCCGAGCTTCGCGCCCCGCTTCACCAGTTCGTCGCGCGTCTTCTTTACGTCGGCCGTCCAGAAGGCGATCTTGGCGGATCCGCGCCGGGCGGCGCCCCGATGGAGCGCGAGGGCACCGAAGTCCACCCAGCCCTCCTCCGGCGATCCCTCGCGGATCGGGAGGCCCAGCAGGTCCCGGTAGAAAGCGGTGAGCCGGGGGAGATCGCCCGAAAACAGGATCACTCTTCTCAATTGGAGCTTCGGCATTTCCCCTCTGAGTCCATTGCTGCAGGGCGGGACCTTCTTCCCGATTTTCGGTGATCGTCTACTTGGCCAAGGGTGCCAAAGCGGTTTCCATCTTCCGCTTCGCCCAGGCGCAATCCTCGGTGGCCACCGCGCGCTCGACCGCGGGGCGCGCCGCGGGCTTGAGCGCCGCCAGGGCCAGCGCTGCCGCCACGCGGACGTCCGGGTCGTCGTCGTCGATCTTCGCTTCGATCGAATCGGAGGCCGCGACGAGCGAGAGGGCGCGCGCGGCCGCCATCGCCCCGCAGCGCACCGAGGGCTCGCGGTCGTCGACGAGCGCAACGACGCCCTCGAGGGGCAGGCCGAGGTCGGAGGAG
>JACQFK010000421.1 GCA_016200125.1 Planctomycetota bacterium | reverse complement strand
GCCTCGCCGACCGCGCCGTGCTGATCACCGGCGGCGCCTCCGGCATTGGCGCCAGCATGGTCGAGCACTTCGCCGAGCAGGGCGCCCGGGTCGGTTTCATCGGTCTCGACCAACGGGCCGCGGAACGGCTGCTGTCGACCCTGGCGCGCCAGATCGAGTCGGTCAAGAACCACGCGGGCCTGCGGGGCGAAGAGGGCGCCGCGCTCGACCCCATCCTCCGCTCGCTCCGCGTCAGCTACGTCGCCCTCTCAACAGGGCTCGATCCCTGGAGGGACGCGCACCACCTGTTCCTGCTCAGGGTATCGGAGACGGGCGAGCACGCGCTGATCCAGGCGGGCCGCCCGGTGCCCGTGAACCCCCCGTATCTCGCCTACGTGTTCTGGTCCGCCGGCGTGGAGCTCGCGCCGGGCCAGCTGCTCCTGCTCGAGCCGGAGCTGGCCAAGGAGGTCATCGAAGAAGCGCTGGGCCGGGTCGCGCTGGAGCTGGCCTTCGCCGAGCGCGAACGGCTCCTCCGCCGCGCCGGATCCGAGGAGCGCGGCGACGAGCTCTGGGAGCGCAAGATCGAGCTGGTCGCGGCAAGCCTCCTCGCGGACGAGTTCCTCGAGCGCTCCCGCGTGGGGGACGAGCCCGAGGAGGCCGCATGACGCCCCTCCCCCCCGGTACGCCAATCGGACCCTTCCTACCCCCCGGTAGGGGCCGGGTTCAAAATTCTTCCGTTTTTGAGGATTCCCGTGGCACGGGGATTGCTTTTTCAGCCCCAGGAGGTTTGCCATGACCGTGCGCCAGTGGATGTCGACGAAGTTCGTGCTGCTGCCGATCGAGACGTCGCTGCCCGACGCGCTGCGCTTCCTGAACTCGAAAGGCATCCACCTGGCCGGCGTCCTGCGCAACGGGCACATGGCGGGCGCCGTCACCCGGTCGGAGATCTACGAGATGCTCGAGACCGGCGACCCGATGACCCTCCTGAGCCGCAAGACGCTCGCGTCGATCGTGCCGCCTACCGCCACGACGGTGTTCGCCGACGACCCGATCGATCGCGCGGCGCGCTTCATCGTGGAGCGGGGTCTGCCGGCCGTCCCGGTGATGCACAAGGACGACATGGTGGGGGTCATCACGCCGACGGACGTCTGCCGCGCGCTCTGCGAGGTGATGGCGGAGCGGGTCGCCTGAGCTACTTCCCGAGCAGGTAGGGCTCCCACAGGTAGTAGCAGTGGAAGCCGAGCAGCTTCCGCGCCTGCTCGAGGTCGGGCCCCGGAAAGGCCGGCGCCTGGACGGAGGCGGAGTACTCGTTGTCCATGCGGGCGGGCCGGCGCGAATAGACCACCAGCTTCGCCTTCTCGACCTTCGCCCGCGCCTTCGCCTCGGCGAAGGCGTCGGTCAGGTAGCCGATCCGGTCGACGAGCTTCGCGTCGAGCGCTTGCTGCGCGGTGTAGACCCGGCCGTCGGCCAGCGTGCGCACCTGCGCCTCCGTGAGACGCCCCCTGCGGCCCTCGGCCACGACCCCCACGAAGCGCGCGTAGAACTGGTCGATCAGCGTCTGGAGCAGCTTCTTGTCCTCGTCGGTCATCGCCCGGAAGGGCGACCCCATGTCCTTGTTCGGGCCGCTCTTGAGCGCCTCGATCTTGACGCCGATCTTCTCGAGCAGGCCGGCGAGGGAGACGTGCATCGAGACCACGCCGATCGATCCGGTGATCGTGGTGGGATGGGCGACGATGGCGTCGCAGCCGCTGGCCAGGTAGTAGCCTCCCGAGGCCGCGACGCCCATGAAGGCCGCGACCACCGGCACCTTCTTCCGGGCCTTGAAGGCGACCAGCTCGTTGTACATGATGTCGCTCGTCGTCACGTCGCCGCCGGGGCTGTCGATCCGGACGATGACCGCCTTCACGTCGGGATCCTTCTCGGCGAGCCGGAGCTTCTCGACGAGCGCCACGACCTGCGACTCCTTGCTGGAGAAGAGGGAGTCCTCCTGGTCGCTGCTGAGGACGCCCTGGACGTCGATCATCGCGATCTTCGCCTCCATCGCGGAGTCGCCGTCGATGACCTTCTCCCGGTAGTCGCCGCGGGGGCCGCCGAGACCGACGTCGACATTGATGCAGGCCGAGAGCGCGAGGGAGAGGAGCGCCGGGGCGAGGGCTCTCATCGGACGCAGGTCTGGAGCCGCTTCTTCCCCTCGGCGGAGAGGCCGAGGAGGTCGATTTCCTTCTTGAGCTGCTCCGCGGTGCCGCTGCCGGCGAGGTAGCCGTTCACGCGCGCCGCGGCGGTGGAGTTGACGAAGTCCTTCGCCTCGGGGTAGATCGCGGCGAACTCCTTCGAGAGCTCGGCATTGCAGCGGAGCTCGTACTTCTGGTGGTAGTCCTCGGCGAGGTAGAACTTGCCGACCGGAAGCACGGCGGTCTTCACTGCCCGGCCCAGCTTCTCCTCCATGCGGGCCTTGCTCGCGAGGACGGCCTTCTTCTGCGCCTCGCCTTCGTAGAAGATGGCCGACATGTACTGGCGGCTCCAGGCGGTGCCGCAGGGATTGTGGCAGGTCCAGATGCGGTCGAGGATCTGATCGTAGGTCATCTTTGTCGGGTCGTAGTCGACCTGGATCGATTCCGTGTGGTCCCCCAGGTCGTGATAGGTGGGGTCCTTCAGGGTTCCGCCGCAGTATCCCACGCGGGTGCGGACGACGGCCGGCAGCGCCCCGAACTGGGCGTCGGGCGTCCAGAATCAGCCGACGGCGAAGGTGGCGGTTTCGACCTTGGCGGGGGCGGCGGCATCGAGGGCCGGGACGCCGGCGGCCATGAGGGCGGGGATCGGGGACGCCACGGGTTCACCTTCCTTCGAGGAGCAGCCGAGAACGGCGGCCAGCAGGAGGACCGGAACGCTCGTCTTCAGCACTTCCCTATTGTACGAGCCAAGGTCGTTGGAATGGTAGCACATTGAGGATGTGTCACATCGTGACACAGGAGGGGGCGATACTGGAGGCGAAGGGTTCAACACCCTCTCTCCTCGAGGCCGAATCATCTTCCCCCGATTCGGCCTTTTTTTATTTGAGGAGGAAGTCGTTGACGTCGTGTAACAGAGGGGTAAGCTGGCGATATCCAGCTCGGTCTCGAACGAAAGGATCCATCCCCATGCGCATGCTCATCGCCCTCCTTGTCGCCGGTCTCGCCGGCGGCCTCGCGACCCCCGCCCCGGCCCGGCAGGACCAGAAGAGAAAGAAGATCGTCTTCGTCGCGGGCGGCCCCAGCCACGGCTACGGGGACCACGAGCACCTGGGCGGCTGCATGCTGCTGGCCAAGTGCCTCAACGAAAGCGGCCTCCCCGTCGAGACCGTCGTCACGAAGGACAACGGCTGGCCCAAGGACGTGGGCGTCTTCGAGGGCGCCGACGCGATCGTCATGTATTCCGACGGCGGCGGCGGGCACATGGCCAACAAGCACCTCGGCGACCTGGACGCCGTCGCCAAGCGCGGCGGCGGCATCGGCGCCATCCACTACGCCGTCGAGACCGTGAAGGGCGACCCCGGCGACAAGTTCCTTGCCGTCATGGGCGGCTACTTCGAGATCAACTGGTCGGTCAACCCCCACTGGACGGCGAAATTCGAGAAGTTCCCCGAGCACGCCGTCACGAAGGGCGTGAAGCCCTTCGAGACCAACGACGAGTGGTACTACCACATGCGCTTCCGCGAGGACATGAAGGGCGTCACGCCCATCCTGACGGCCGTGCCCCCCGATTCGACCCGCAAGGGCGGCGACAGCACCCACGGCGGCAACCCCGCGGTCCGCGCCGAGATCGGCAAGAACACCCCCGAGCACGTGATGTGGGTCAGCGAGAACGTGGGCGGCGGCCGCGGCTTCGGCTTCACCGGCGGCCACAAGCACTTCAACTGGAAGAACGACGACCAGCGCAAGCTGATGCTGAACGCGATCGCCTGGATCGCCAAGATCGACGTGCCCGCCGACGGCGTCCCTTCCAAGACCCCCAGCCAGGAGGAGCTGGAGGCGAACCTCAAGCCCAAGCCCGCGCCGAAGGAGAAAAAGTAGGCGCCGGGCCGAAGGGTCGTGCTAGAATCGCCCGTCCATAGATCAAGGATGGGGGTTTCGACGCCTATGAAGCAGCTGCTGCTCGCCGCGCTCGTCCTGAGCGCCGTGTCCTGCTCGACCGACACCGACATCAAGTACCACCGCGTGCGCACGGAAGTGCAGATCCCCGACGTCAACATCGAGCCTGGCGGCGACGTGCAGTACCTGGCCTACTGCACCGACGAGGAGCGGGCGCTCAGCGACTGGATGGACAGCCGTTCGGCGGCCGAGTCGAAGGCCCACGAGTACACCAGCGAGCATCCCGACCGCAAGTACACCATCCTCTGGCGCCAGAAGCCCGGCGGCCGCCTGATTCCCAAGCATCCCCGCGGATAGATCCGGCGTCCAATCGGGAGATGAAGCGCTACTCCCCGCTCGCGTTCCTCCTGCTCCTCGTCGCCGCCTTCATCGGAAAGCCCCTGCCCTCCTCGTGGCGGCCGACGATGAAAGCCTTCCCGCCGCTCGCCGACCCGGTCGAAGTCGTGGACCCGCCTCCTCCGCCCGAGGCGGAAGCTCCCGCCTCTCCCGAGGCGGACTCCGCGCCGCCCCCGGCCGACGAGCCTCGCACCGTGGGCACCTATGCGAAGCCCAAACTCTGGCTGGCCCTCCACCAGAATCACGACGGCAGCTGGGGCGACGGCCCGGCGAATCTCGGCGGCCGGACGATCGGACGAACGGGGATCACCGCCCTCGCCCTGCTCTCCTTTGTGGGCGACGGCTATACCCAGCTCTCAAGGGACGAATTCGAAGGGCTCGAGGGCAACGTCGGCCGGGTCGTCCGCAAGGCGCTGGAATGGATGATCAAGGACCAGCGCCCGGACGGCAGCTTCGGATCGGTGCAGGACGCCGCCTTCGACCAGGCGCTGGCGGCCTTGGCCCTGAGCGAAGCCTACGGGAGGACCGCGTCCCAGCACCTCAAGGGATACGCCGAGAACGCGGTCATCGCGATGCTCCTGCATCAGCAGCCCGACGGCTCCTGGGGCGGTCCCGAGGAGACGGCCTGGGCGATCCAGGCGATGGATTCCGCCCGGCTCAGCGAGCTGCCGACCTCGTCCTTCGCCCAGGCCCTGGCGCTGCGCTACGTGGAAGCCACCCCGCACGTCGCGAACCTGTGGAGCCGGCTCGCGCTGACCCGGAAAAGACAGGCTGCCGCCGATGACCCCGCGGTCGCGGCGCCTCCGATTCCCGCCGGGGACGGGGGGGACTTCCACGACTGGTACCTCGGCGCGCTCGGCGCGCATCGCTACGACGGCCCTCCCGGTCCACTCTGGACGCAGTGGAACGAGCCGATGAAGGACGTGGTGGCCCGGCTCCGGCAGGAGGACGGATCCTGGGGGGGCGGGACCCGGAGCCACGCCGTGGTCCGCTCCAGCCTCGCCCAGCTCGCTCTGCAGATCCACCACACCAGCCACTCAAACGTCTTCGTCGGCTCCCGCTGATCAGGCCATCAGCTCGCGGATCACGTGGCCGTGCACGTCGGTGAGGCGGCGGTCGATCCCGTTGTGGCGGAAGGTCAGCTTCGTGTGGTCGATCCCCATCAGGGCCAGCACGGTCGCGTGCAGGTCGTAGCAGTACGTCGGATTCACCGCGGCCTTGTAGGACCACTCGTCGCTCTCGCCGTAGGTG
>JACQFK010000386.1 GCA_016200125.1 Planctomycetota bacterium | reverse complement strand
GCGGTCTTCGAGTTGCAGACCACCAGGTCGGCCGTCCTCAGCGCCTTGGTGGCGCGCTCGGCGAAGCCGCGATGCAGCTTGGGCCAGACGAGGATGTCGGAGCCCCAGGGGAAGAGGCAGAGCGGCTTGGCCATCGCGTGGGCGGCCACATAGCCCGAGGTCAGGGCCCAGTTGGCGAACACGACGTCGAAGCGGTTGCGGCGCATGACCTCCTTGATCTTGAGGCAGGCCCGCGCCTCGTCCCGTCGGTACTCCACCGCCCGGATCAGCCGCCAGCGGCTCGCGCCGGCGCCGTCGGGATAGGTGGCGTACTTCTCGTGGATGATGGTCAGCCCCAGGTCGGTCACGAACTTCGGCAGTTCGGGCGCGCGGTGGAAGAAGGTGAGGAGCGTGACCGTGTGGCCCGCGGCGCGGAACTGCGAGAGCAGCCGCTCGTCGTGGACGTTGAGGATGTCGGACAGGTAGAGGATGTTCATGCGGAGGCGCGCCGTCCCGGGGATTTCAGGACGTCGAGGTCATAGTCGTCCACCACGCGGAAGGCGCGGGCCATCGCCCAGCCGAGCGCGGCGGCGGCGAGGAAGCAGGGAGCGAGGACGAGGAAGGCGCGGAGGCGGGAGTCGGCCGGGGGCAAATGGGCGGCGAGCGCCCTCCAGCCAGCGTACACTCCGGCCAGCGGCACGGCCAGAACAGCGGGCTTCAGAAGGGCGTTTCCCACGTACTCTCTCCAGCGGAACTCCAGGAATCCGCGCAACCCGATCATGAATACGATCTGGATCAAAGCCAGGCCCGACGAGACACAGGCGGCCAAGCCGACGTAATCATAGCGCCGCCCCACGGTCATGTAAAGAATCACGGTCGCCGCCAGCCCCAGGCCGCTGGAGAAGGCCGTCCACCCGGGCCGTCCCAGGGCCACCGCCACCGACTGGCCGCAGGATCCGATCGCCGTCGCGATCCCCCCGAGCGCCATGATCCGCAGCACCGTCACCGAGTCGGGCAGCGGGCGCCCCATCCAAAGGACCATCAGCTCGCGCCCGAACAGCGCCGCGAAGCCCAGGAGCCCGACGGCCGCCAGGGCGTGATATTTCGTCCCCCGCAGGAAGATCACCCGGACGCGCTCGAAGTCCCCCCGGGCCACCAGGTCGGAGGCGGTCGCGAGGACCCCCGAGGAGAGGACGGTCACCGCGCCGGACAGCCGGTCCATGACGCCCGCGCCGAACTGGTAGATCGCGATCATGGCGTCGGAAGCCGACTGCCGGCTCATCACGAGGCGGTCGTTGCGGAAGGCCTGATTGAAGAAGAGGCCCGCCTGGAGTTTCCAGCCGAACGCGACGAGGCGGCGCAGTTCCGTCCCCGAGAAGCGCGCGGGCGAAAACGTCATCGGATAGCCCTGGCGGGCGATGAAGATCATCAGGATCACGATCTGGATCAGGGCAAAGGCCAGGCCGTTGACCATGAGCCCCCGGAGGCCCCATCCCAGCTCGAGGAACGCCACCTGCCCCACCACCCAGAGCGGCGTGATCACGAGCGTCAGCAGATTGGTCAGGTCGAGCCGCTGGAGGCCCTGGAGCGTGTTCCCCAGGTGCCGCATCAGCACGGCCAGCATCGAAGCGCCGGTCAGACCCACGAAGAGCGGAATCGACGCGGAGGGATCCACTCGGGGCGCAAAGCGGCGGACCAGCTCGGGGGCGAGGGCCGCCGCCACGCCGATCAGGACGGCTCCTACCGCCAGGTCGAAGGTGAACCAGGTGGCCCAGAGCGTCCGCAGCCCTTCCCGGTCTCCGCGAGCCTGGCGATCGGCCACGTCCCGGACGAGCGATCCCCAGACCCCGAGGTCGTAGTAGACGAACCAGCCCGCGAGCGTGTAGAGGGTCACCCAGACGCCGTACTGCTCGAAGGAGACCCGGCTCACGGTGTAGGGGACCAGGATCACCGGCGTGATGAACTGGACCGCGTAGCCCACCACCGACCAGACGGTGTTCCGCGCCAGCAGGGACTTCGCCGCGGCGCCGGTCACTTCAGCACCTCGTCGAAGAACCGCGCCAGGCGCTCCGTCAGCGCGCGCCGGTGGAAAGGCTCGGCGGAGGGCGCGCGATAGCCTTCCAGCGAGCCCATGAAGGCCTGCAGCGCGGGCCCCCAGCTCGCGGGCGCCGCCGAATCGGCGCAGACGCCGGCGCCCGTCCGCGCGAGCCACTGGTCGACCGCCCCGCCCTTGGGCGCGATCGCAAAGGTCGGCCGCCCGGCGCAAAGATACTCGTAGAGCTTGGCCGGGATCTGCCGCGCCGCGGGCGGCTCCAGGCAGAGGAAGAAGGCCGACGACGGGGAAAAGATCGCGCCCAGGTCGCGGTGGGTCCGATGGCCTTCGACCGTCACCTTGAAGGGCCAGGCCCCCGTCTTGAACTGGCTGAAGCGGTCTCCGACGACGCGGACTTCCACGTCCTTCGCCCCGGTCGCCGCGAGCGCCTGGAGGAAGGGCTCCGGACTCTGGTAGCCGTAGACCGCCCCCGCGTAGGTGAAGACGATCGGGCGCCGCGCGGGCCGGGCGGGCTCCACTTCGTAGTCGCCTGGATCGCAGCCGTTCTCGATGGTCTCGACGCGCGCCGACGGAAATCGCGACCGGAGGTCCTCGGTGTGCATCGGGTTCAGCGTCGTCACCCCGCGGGCCGTCTCGATCACCTCCCGCTCCATCTGACGGTGCACCTCGTCGTGCCAGCGCGTGGAGGGTCGATAGTACATGTTGCGGGTCCACTCGTTGTGGAAATCCACGACAAGCGGGATCCCGGACCGCCGGGCGGCGTCGGCCGCGGCGACCAGCGACCCGGTCGGGACGGAGTTGGCCCAGAGCAGGTCCGGCCGGTGGCGCTCGATCAATTCCGGCAGCCGCTTCCGCAGGAGCCGGCGCCAGCCGGTCTCCTCGTCCGGGATGCAGACGAAGCGGCGGAGCGGATCGATCCAGCCCTTCGGGAGCAGGCCCAGGAGACGGGAGCGCTCCGAGGGTTCGAGCAGCTCGGCCGGCGCGGGATTCCCCGCGAAGCTCTCGTCGCGCGGCTGCATCGGATCAGGGCGGCGGGCGACGACGACCGGCTCCCAGCCGAACTCGGGGAGATAGCGCGCGAACTTGTGGGCCCGCTGGGCCGCGACCGCGCCCGAGGGGGGGAAGTGAAACGCGACCATGAGCGCGCGCTTCGTCATGGGGGCCCCCCGCCCGGCCCGATCCCTCTCAGCCCGTCCATCCGAAACCCCTGCGCAGCCGATGCAAAATCGTACGATATACTACTTTGAAGCCGGATACCACTTGAGGCGTCGTGATCATGGACCAAGGCGAGCGTCCCACCTTTTCGGGCACGGTGCTTCAGAAGCTCCTCCTGACCCTCGTCCCGCTCGGGCTCCTCCTCTACGGGCTGCTCCGGGGGACGGATGCCGACGTCCATCTCCAGATCGGCGTCGCGGCCGCCTTCCTGGTCTATATCGTCACTTTCATCGATCTGACCTTGGGGCTTGCGATCCTGATCGCCTGCGTCGGCCTTTCGCCGGAGCTGAGCGTCGCCGGGATCCAGAACATCCGGCTGGAGGATTTCGTCGTCCCCGCCTTGATCCTCTCCTGGATCACGAGGATGATGCAGAAGCGGATCCCGATGGCCCCCCTGATCGTCACGCCCGCCCTGCCGCTCTACGGCGCGGCGATCATCCTCTCGACCCTGGTCGGCGTCGTGTCGGGGACCACCTCCCTGTCGACGGCGATCCTCTACATGGGGAAGTTCACCGAGTTCTTCCTGATCTATGTGCTCTTCGTGAACAACATCACGCGGCGCGAGGAGTTCCGCGCCCTGGCGGTCTTCGCCGTGATGGTGGCGCTGGCCAGCGCGCTCATGGTGTCGAGCGCCTTCGCCGACGAGGGCGGCGCCCGCCTCAGCGGTCCGCTCGGCGAGACCGCCAACATGTACGGCGGCTACCTGATCCTCAACCTGGCGATCGCGCTGGGCCTCTTCCTCCACTCCCCCGCCGCCTCGGGCCGCTTCGCCTCCGCGGCCGCCGTGGTGCTCCTGGCGATCCCGGTCCTCTACACCTACTCCCGCACCTCCTTCGTGGCCATCGTCGCCGCGGCCACGCTCTTCGGATGCTTCAAGGACCGCCGGCTCCTCCTGGTCGCCCTCGTCGCCGGCCTGCTCACGCCCGTCATCGCCCCTGCCGCCATCCTCGACCGCCTCACGACGATCAGCGGGGTCGCGACGGGCGACGAGCCCTCGTCCTGGAAATCGCGGATGGACGCCTGGGAGCACTTCGGCGGCCTGACCCTCTCGAACAGCCCCCTGCTCGGCTCCGGCCTGGCCTCCGTCAAGCTCGGCATGGTCGACAACGAATACGTCCGGGTCTTCGTCGACACGGGGGCGATCGGCCTCGCGCTCTTCCTCTGGGTCCTCGGGCGGCTCGGCTTCCGGGCGACGACGCTCCTGAACCGGCTCCGTCCCCAGACCTTCGAGCGCGGCTTCGCCTCCGGCTACTGGATCGCCTTCGTCGCGATGATGATCCACGCCCTCGGCGCCACCAGCTACACGTCGATCCGGACGATGGAATGCTTCATCGTGCTGACGGGCCTCTTCGGCGCCCTGCACAACCGCTGCGAGGAATGGGGTCTGACCCGCGAGACCACGGCCGGCGGAGGCACGATCCTCATCGAGTCTGCCGCGGTACTGGAGCCCCAGAAGTAATCCAGTACGTAGTACACAGGCAGAAAACTCCCCCCTCCCGTCCCCTGAGGGGGACGCTCGCCCCTCGGCCCCAGATGCTCCCCCCCCGGGGAGAGGTGGAGAGGGGGCTCTTCTGTACTGGGACTTACAGGATGTACTTCTTCACATCCTCGTCCGCCAGGATCTCCTTCAGCCGGTCGCGGACGTACTTCGCGTCCACCGAGATCCGCGCGGGGGAGCTGTCGGGCGCGGTGAAGGCGATCTCGTCGAGCACCTTCTCGACCACGGTGTGGACGCGCCGCGCCCCGATGTCCTGCATCGTGCTGTTGATCTGCGCCGCCACGGTCGCCATCTCCTCGACCGCATCCTTCGTGAAGTCGATCTTGATGGTCTCCGTCTCGAGGAGCGCGCTGTACTGCTTCAGCAGCGCGCTCTTGGGTTCGGTCAGGATGCGGATGAAGTCCTCGCGCCCGAGGCTCTTGAGCTCCGCCCGCAGCGGAAAGCGGCCCTGCAGCTCGGGGATCAGGTCGGTGGGCTTCACGAAGCTGAAGGCCCCCGCCGCGATGAAGAGCATGTAGTCGGTCTTCACCACGCCGTAGCGCGTGTTCACCTGGGACCCTTCGACGATCGGCAGCAGGTCGCGCTGCACGCCGCCGCGGGACACGTCGGGACCCGAGCCCTTGTCGGCGCCGACGATCTTGTCGATCTCGTCGATGAAGATGATCCCCGACTCCTGCGCGCGCCTCAGCCCCTCCCGGGTGACCCGCTCGCGGTCGATCAGCTTCTCCGCCTCCTGCTGGGTGATGACCCGGCGGGCCTCGCCCACGCCGACGCGCCGGGTGACCTGGCGAGACGGGAACATGTTCCCCAGCGCGCCCGGCATGTCCATCCCGACCTCCTCCATGCCGCCCGGCGAGAAGACCTGCATGAAGGGCGTCTGCTTCTCCTCGACCTGGATCTCGATCTCGCGGACGTCCAGCCCGCCGGCGCGGAGCCGCTCGCGCATCTTCTCCCGCGACTGCTCGCCGCGGTCCGCGTCGTCCGGCGCCGGGCTCGAGGGCCGGCGCGGCAGGAGGAGGTCGAGCAGCCGCTCCTCGGCCAGCTCCTCGGCCTTCTTCTGGACCTTCGCGAGCTCCTCGGCCTTCACCATGCTGACCGAGAACTCCACGAGGTCGCGGACGATCGACTCGACGTCGCGCCCCACGTAGCCCACCTCCGTGTAGCGCGTCGCCTCCACCTTGACGAAGGGCGCGGAGATCAGCTGGGAGAGCCGGCGGGCGATCTCGGTCTTGCCCACCCCCGTCGGGCCGATGAGCATGATGTTCTTGGGCGAGAAGTCTCCGCGGAGCTCGGGGCCCAGCTGCTGGCGGCGCCAGCGGTTGCGGACCGCGATCGCGACCACGCGCTTGGCGGCGTCCTGTCCGACGATGTGCTTGTCCAGCTCTTCGACGATGCGGCGCGGGGTCAGGTCGGCGGGGTCCTTCACGCTAGAGAACCTCGATGTCGAACTGGGAGTTGGTGAAAATGCAGATCCGCGAGGTGATCTCGAGCGCCTCCCGGACGATCTCGCCGGGCGTGAGCTTCGTGTGCTTGACCAGGGCCCGCGCGGCGGCCACCGCGAAGGCTCCGCCCGAGCCGATCCCCACCACGCCGTCGTCGGGCTCGATCACGTCCCCCTGCCCCGAGATCAGGAGCGTCCGCTCCTTGTCCGCGACGATCAGGAGCGACTCCAGCCGCCTCAGGAAGCGGTCCGTGCGCCACTCCTTGGCGAGGTCGACGGCCGCCTTGGCGACGTTGCCCTGGGCCTTCTTGAGCATGCCTTCGAAGCGGTCGATCAGCGTCATCGCGTCGGCCGTCCCGCCGGCGAAGCCCGCGAGGACCTTGCCGTCGTGGAGGCGCCGGGTCTTCACCGCGTTGTGCTTGACCACGGTGTTCCCGAGCGTCACCTGGCCGTCGCCGCCGATCGCGACGGAACCGTTGATGCGCACCGCGAGGATCGTGGTCACGGTGGGATGGTAACTGTCCGCGGGGCGTTGTGCAACACCTTGCGGGAGAAAGACGAATGTGCCATAGTACGCCGATGCGCGGCCGGTTCATCGTCGTCGAGGGCATCGACGGCTCCGGGAAATCGACGGTGGCCGCGCGCATCGCCGGCGAGCTCGCCCGCCGCGGCCGCCGGGTGCTCCGCACGCGCGAGCCCGGAGGCACCCCTCTGGGCGAGAAGATCCGCACCCTCCTGCTCGACGCAAAGAACTCCGAGATGCGCCCCTTCACCGAGCTGTTCCTCTATATGGCCAGCCGCGCCCAGCTCGTGGACGAGGTCATCCGGCCCTCGCTCCGGAAGGGGGTCGACGTCGTCTGCGACCGCTACTACTACTCGACCGCCGCCTACCAGGGCGCGGCCGGGCGCGTGGGCATCCCGCTGGTCCTCGCGGTCGCGGAGAAGATCGCCCGCTTCGAGCGCCCCGACCTGGTGGCCCTGCTCGACCTCGACCCCGCCGTCGCCCGGCGCCGCGAGGGGATCCGCAACGACCGCGTCGAGAGCAAGGGGCTCGCCTACCAGAAGCGGGTCCGGGCGGGCTTCCTCAAGATGGCGAAGCTCGACCGCCGCCGGGTCCGCGTGTTCGACGCCGCCCGCCCGGCCGACGAGGTCTTCGAAGACGTCCGAAAGGCGGTCGCCCGTGTCCTTTGAGTCGCTGATCGGCAACGCCACGGCGCTGTCGCGCCTGCGCGGCATCCTCGAGCGCCGCCGCCCCGCCCACGCCTATCTCTTCTCGGGCCCCGAGGGGGTCGGGAAGAAGGCCGCGGCCCTCGAGTTCGCCAAGGCGCTCGGCGCCCGCGTCACCCTGGTGCAGCGCCCCGAGGACCGCCACGAGATCCTGATCGCGCAGGTCCACGAGGTGATCCGCGAGCTCAGCTACACCTCCTCGGAGCCCCGCGCGGTGATCTTCGACGACGCCCACCGGATGTCCGAGGAGGCGATGAACGCGCTCCTCAAGACGCTCGAGGAGCCGCCCGAGCGGACCCTGCTGATCCTCGTCAGCTCCGTCGCGGACCGCCTGCTCGGCACGATCCGCTCCCGCTGCCAGGTGGTGCATTTCGCCCCCCTGCCCGACGAGGATCTCGCCCGCCACGCCCGGGCGAAGCTGATGCTGGGCGGCGACGAGGCCGACGCCGCGGCCCTGCTGGCGGAGGGATCGATCGGCGCCCTCGCGACGCTGGCGCCCGAGATCGGCGACCTGCGCGCCGCGGCGAAGGACCTGCAGGCGCGCGTGCTCTCCGGCGAGCTCAACGCCGTCATCGAGTCGCTCGGCAAGATCCGCGACACCGAGCAGGCCCGCCTCGCCGCCAAGCGCAAGCTCCGCCTCCTCGCCCACAGCCTCCGCGAAGTCCTCCGCGCCCGGACGGGCGCCCGCTGCTGCCTCGCGACGCCGGAGTTCGTCGAGACGCTGTCGAAGCTGGACGAGGACGACCTGCTCGACCGCCTCGAGACGCTCATCGACCACGAGCGCATGATCGACCTCAACGCCAACGTGAGCCTCACGGTCGAGGACGCCCTGCTCAGGCTTTAGGCTTGGCAGGAGGGCCCGGGACGGGTACATTCTCTTCTCCCAATGACCAAGTTCTACATCACCACGGCGATCGACTACGTCAACAGCGCCCCGCACGTCGGGACGTCGTACGAGAAGATCCTCGCGGACGTCATGGCCCGCTGGAAGCGCCTGAAGGGCGACGCCGTGTACTTCGTCATGGGCAACGACGAGCACAGCCAGCAGGTGGCCGACCGCGCGCAGGAAAAGGGGCTGACGCCGATCCAGTGGTGCGACCAGATGGAGGAGAAGTTCCGCAGCACCTGGAAGAAGCTCGATCTCTCCTTCGATCACTTCATCCGGACCTCGAATCCCGCCCATCACCGCGCCTGCCAGGAGATCTTCCGGCGCCTGCAGGCGAAGGGCGACATCGTGAAAGCCCCCTACCAGGCCCTCTACTGCGTGGGCTGCGAGGCGAAAAAGACGGAGTCTGAGCTCGTCAACGGCCGATGCCCGAACCACACGTCGCTCACGATCAAGACCGTCGACGAGGAGAACCACTTCTTCAAGCTCTCGAAGTACGCGGAGCCCGTGAAGAAGCTGCTGGAGCGCGGGGACTTCATCGAGCCCTCGTTCCGCGCCAAGGAGATGCTCAGCGTCATCGAGCAGGGCCTGGAGGACATCTCGATCTCCCGGAAGACGACGCGCTGGGGCGTCCCCATCCCCGGGGACGCCGAGCAGGTGATGTACGTCTGGTTCGACGCGCTCATCAACTACATCACGGCCGCCGGCTTCCCCGACGACATGGACCGCTTCTCGAAAGTCTGGCCCGCCGACGTCCACGTCATCGGGAAGGACATCACGCGCTTCCACGCCGTCATCTGGCCGGCCATGCTGATGTCCGCCGGCATCGAGCCGCCGAAAAAGCTCTCCATCCACGGCTTCGTGAACGTGAAGAAGGACGGCCAGGTCCTCAAGATGTCCAAGACGCTCGGGACGGTCATCGACCCGAACATGATCGCGGACAAGTGGGGCGCCGACACCCTCCGCGCCTACCTGCTGAGCGAGGTGGCCTTCGGCTACGACGGCGACTTCAGCTGGGACGGCTTCATCCAGAAATCCAACGCAAACCTCGGCGACAACCTGGGCAACCTCCTGAACCGGGTGGTCTCGATGACCGACCGCTACTTCAAGGGGGAGCTCGCGACGAAGGGCGCGCCGCTGCCCCAGGACGCGATGCTCCGCGAGAAGGTCGGCGGGCTCGCCGACCGGATCGCGCCGATGATGGAGCGGAACGACCTGCACACGGCGCTCTCCGAGATCTGGGAGGCCGCCCGCGCGACGAACGGCCACATCGAGGCTTCCGCCCCCTGGACGCTCTCGAAGCAGGGCAAGACGGCGGAGGTCGCCGGGGTGCTCTACCAGTCCGCGGAGGCGCTCCGCATCATCGCCGTCCTGCTGTCCCCCTTCATCCCCTCCTCGTCGCGAAGGATCCTGGAGCAGCTGGGGATTCCCGACGGCCCCCTCACTCTGGCTAACGCAAGGACCTGGGAATATATTAAGCTGGGGACTCGGGTTCAGAAGGGGCCGGTGCTTTTCCAGAAGATCGACGCGAATGCCGAGCAACCTTGAAGATCGCCTGAAGTGCGTGGTCGCCCGGGACGGGCGATACCACATCAACGCCTATCGCTTCGTCTACGAGGCGCTGGACTACACCGTCAAGCAGCTCGAGAAGAAGCGCCACATCAGCGGCCGCGAGCTGCTGGAGGGGATCAAGAACCTCGCCCTCGAGCAGTTCGGCGCCCTCGCCCTGATGGTCTTCGACGTCTGGGGCGTCCACAAGACCGCCGACTTCGGCAACATCGTCTTCAACCTCGTCGAGGCGGAGATGATGAGCCGCTCCGACGAGGACAGCAAAGAGGACTTCGAGAACGTCTACGACTTCCGGCAGGTCTTCCGCATCGAATCCAAGCCGCGGTCGATGAGAAGCCCGAAATGAGCCGCGGCTGGAAGATCGCGACCCTTTCCGCCATCGCCGTCGCCGTCATCGCCCTTGCCTACTACCTCCGCGCCGTCTTCCTTCCCCTCCTGGTCGCCCTCCTGCTCGCCTACGTCCTCGACCCGCTGCTGGGGGCCCTGGAACGGCGTAGGGTCCCGCGGATGGCGTCAATCGGCGCCGTCTACGCCGGCCTCCTGGGCATCATGGCCGTCGTGGTCTTCTGGGCGGTGCCGGCCGCCTTCGGCCAGGCCACCGACTTCGTCAAGGACACCTTCCTCGGCGAGAACCCGAAGATCAACCAGCTGATCGCCAAGATCGAGCCCATGATCGCCCGCTCCGTCGGCGAGGAGAAGGCCTCCGAGATCGTCCAGGCCGCGCGCGCCAAGGTGGCGGGGCTGAAGCGCGACCTTCCCCAGCTGAGCGGACGCATCGCTGGCGAGGTCTTCTCCTTCCTCACCGGCGGCATCGCCACGCTGTTCTCGATCGTCTCGTTCCTGGTCCTCGTCCCGGTCTACCTCTTCTTCCTCCTGAAGAACCTCCATCCCTGGTGGGAGCGGCTCACCCACTGGATCCCCCGGTCCTACCGCTCCCAGACCCTCTCGACCCTCGGCCGGATCCACCGGGGAAACATGGCGTTTTTCCGGGGCCAGGTCACGATCTCGCTGATCGAGGGCCTGATCATCTTCCTCGGCCTGAGCGGGATCAAGGTGGGCTATCCCCTGCTCTTCGGCGTGCTCTACACGCTGGCGAGCGTGATCCCCTTCCTGGGGGTCGTCACGATGTTCTCCGTGGTCGAGCTCTACGTCCTCGCCGGCAGCGGGATGGGCACGACCTTCTGGCTGGTGGCCGGGCTCTTCGGGCTGATCCAGGTGCTGGAGGCCGCCGTGTTCCAGCCGCTGATCCTCGGCAAGGAGACGGGCCTGCACCCGATCGCCGTCATCCTCGCCCTGCTGAGCGCGGGCCAGCTGCTCGGGCTCTTCGGCGTGCTGCTCGCGATCCCGCTGGCCTCGACGCTGAAGATCCTCTTCGAAGACTACGTGCGGCCGATGTTCGAGGAGGTGGCCGATCTCACGAGGGTGCGCCGGAGGCCGGAGGACGCCCCTAGGAGCCTGTCGGAGTAATCGCCTTTCGACCGTGATGGGTGTGGAACCCGCTGTCGTATAATCCTCTGGCGAGCGCATGCTCGTAGAGGGGGATCG
>JACQFK010000385.1 GCA_016200125.1 Planctomycetota bacterium | reverse complement strand
GTCCTCGACGATGCCGCGCTCGAGAAGCTGAGCACCACGCTCTTCGCCGCGACCCCGGCGGCGGCCGCCGAGCTCGCCGCGGCGTCGCTCGCCGAGGGATTGAGCCCCGACGCCCTCCACGAGGCGATCGGCCTCGCCGCCAACCAGCTGGTGCTGCGCGACGAGAACAAGCAGGCCCACGGAGCCACGTGCGGTGTCCACTGCTGCGACGCCGTCAACGCGTGGAAGCACATCGGCCGGGTGAGCGACGCGAAGAACGCCGTCGCCGCCGTCATCATGGCGGCCTACAACTTCGCCTTCGACCGCGACAATCCCGGGCGCAACAAGTTCCAGGACTGGGAGCCCTATCCCCGCCGGGACGCCCGCGAGGCGGTCAAGAACAGCGATCCCGAGGCGCTGCTGGGCGAACTCGACAGCGCCATCCGCGCCAAGGATCAGGCGCGCGCGACGGCGGTCGTCCAGAAGTACGGCGAGTCGGGCGCCCCGGCGGCCCCGGTCTTCGCGATGTTCCGCGGCTACGTCCTGAGCCAGAACGGCTCGCTGCACGGCGAGAAGTTCTTCGGGACGGTGACCGAGGAGTTCGCCGCGATGAGGCCGCAGTACCGCTGGAGGCAGCTGATCGCGATGGCCCGCTTCGCCGCCAGCGCCTACGGCGAGCCGACGCCCGGCTACACGGAAGCCCTCCAGCTGCTCGGGCTCTGATCAGGGGACGTCGCGCCACTCGTGCCTGGGGTACTTGCGCTGGAGCTCCTTCCTGAGCTTCGGGTAGTGCTCCTTCCAGAAGCCCGGGAGGTCCTGGGTGATCTGGACCGGGCGATTGCTCGGCGCGAGGATGTGCAGCAGCGGCATGACGCGGGCCAGCGCCAGCTTCGGCAGCTGGGTCACGCCGTAGAGATCCTGGATGCGCAGCGCGATGAAGGGCGCCCCTTCCGGCACGTAGGTCACCTTGGGCGTCTTCCCGTTCGCGAGCTTCAGCCGCTCGGGCGCGTGCTTCTCCACGAGGCCCTGCATCGCGGGGTTGAGCCAGCCCTGGAACACCGGCTTCACCGGCCGGTCCTTCACGTCCTTCGCGGCGACCGCGCCGTGGCAGAGATGTTCGATCAGCGTCCGGCGGTCGGCTTCCGTGATCGGCGTGATCTCGAGCTCCGGGCAGGTCCGCGCGAGCAGATCGAGCCTGAGGATCCACTGGTCGACGGAGGCATCCCATGAGGAGAGCTTGATCCGGCCGGCCATCACCTCCTCGGCGAGCAGGCGCGCCGCCGCGTCGGCGGGAGGCGGCTCCACCCGCCTCTTCTCGAGCACGAGATCGCGGAAGCGGAGCCACTCCTCGGCCAGCACCCGCTTCGCCGCCGGATCGTAGAACACCTGGGGCCGGCGCGTCATATCGTCGGCGAACAGCTCCTCGAGCCAGGCGGTCTCGATCGCCGTCGCCAGGCTCAGGATCGTCTTGTCCTCCCCTCCCCGGCCTTCCACCTCGCGGATCTCGGCCGCGACGAGCAGCGGCGACTGGCGGACGACGCTCTCGCGCGCCAGAACCCCTTTGCGGCCGTGGACCAGCTCGCAGCGGAGCGTGCCCTCATCGGCGCGGCGCGCCACCCGGTCGGAGAAGCCGATCAGGATGCACTTCCGCAGCGCCTCATCCGGGGCGTCGCGCCGCGCAACGTCGAGCCCCTCCTTCTCCGCGATGCGGAGGAGCTGCTCGTGGAGAGGGCCGACCTGCCGCGCGGTCACCGCGTGGATCCCGGCGCGGCGGCAGACGTCGAGCCGGAAGTCGTTCTTCGCGGCGAAGGCCCAGGCCTTGATCAGGAGGAAGAAGTCGGAGGTCGCCCGGTCGCCGATCCGGTCCTCGCGGAACGAGGCCGTGTCGCCGTCGACGTGGCGGAGCAGCAGGTCGCGCCCCTGGGTGAGCGCGGCGACCAGCGCGGCGTCGTGGACGCAGCCGGATTCCTGCGCCGCGAGCAGCATCCGCGAGTAGCGGGGATGGATCGGGAAGGCGAGCATGCGGCGCCCGAGGTCGCTGATCCCCCCGCCCTTCAGCGCGCCGAGGTCCCCGAGCAGTTCCTCCGAGTGGGCGAGCGAGGCTTCGTCGGGCGGGTCGAGCCAGCGGAACTTCCGGAGATCCCCGACGCCCGCGGACTTCAGCGTGAGGACGACCTCCGACAGGTCGAGCCGGCGGATCTCGGGCAGCTCGCGCGCCGGCCGCCGTCCCTGATCCTGAGCGGTCCAGAGCCGGAGGCACTCGCCCGGCGCGGTGCGGCCCGCCCGGCCGGCCCTCTGGTCCGCGGAGGCCCGGCTGATCTTCTCGACGCCCAGCGTGTTGATCCCGCGATACGGATCGTAGCGCGGGATCCGGGCGAGCCCGCTGTCGATGACCAGCCGGATGCCGTCGATCGTCAGCGAGGTCTCGGCGACGTTCGTGGAGACGACGATCTTGGGCTGCGAGTAGCGCGCGACGGCGGCGTCCTGGTCGCGCGGGGGCAGCTCGCCGTGGAGGGGCAGCAGAAGATAGCCCTTCGACTCCGCCCGCTCGCGCAGCGCGTCGATCGTCCGCGCGATCTCGTAGCCGCCGGGCATGAAGACCAGGACGTCCCCCTCGCCGCCGTCGCGCACGTGGCGGCTGAAGGCGTCGGCCGCCTGCTCCCAGGCGGGCCGTTCGTCGGCCGCAGCGGCGTGAGTGATCGTGACCGGGAACGTGCGGCCCTCCGAGACCAGCCGCGCGCAGGGCTTGAGGTAGGTCTCGAGCCGGTCGCCGTCCAGCGTCGCCGACATCACCAGGAGGTTGAGATCCGGCCGCTCCTTCTCCTGAAGATCGAGCGCGCGGGCGAGCGTGATGTCGCCGTAGAGGTGGCGCTCGTGGAATTCGTCGAAGATCAGCGCGGAGATCCCGTTCAGGACGGGGTCCTGGATCATCTGGCGCAGCAGGATCCCTTCGGTGACGAACTTGATCTTCGTCTTCGGGCCCGAGACGTTGTCGAAGCGGATCTGGTAGCCGACCTCCCGGCCGAGCTCGACGCCGAGCTCCTCCGCGACGCGCGCCGCCAGGAGCCGCGTGGCCAGGCGCCGGGGCTGGAGGATGACGACCTGGCCCCGCTCGAGAAGTCCGTGCTTGAGCAGCATCTGCGGGACCTGGGTCGACTTGCCCGAGCCGGTGGGGGACGAGAGGATCAGGCGGCGGTTTTCCTTGAGCCGGGCGAGGAGGGGCTCCTCGAGGTCGTAGATCGGCAGCCGCTCGGCCATCAGCGAGGCTATCCTATATTCTCCGTCGTTTTTTCCCACCGCATTTACACTATAGAGGGAACATAACTCAGTCATTCTTGCGGAGAGCTTCCCGATGCTGAGCACCCTGCTCCTCCTGATGCTCCAAGCGGACGAGCCGGTCGACTTCAAAAGGGATATCCGCCCGATCCTCTCCAACAACTGCTTCCTCTGCCACGGCCCCGACGACAAGCGGCGCAAGGGTGATCTCCGGCTCGACACGAAAGAGGGCGCGTTCCGGGTCCTCGAGGGCAGGCAGTCCTTCGTCGGCGGGCACCTCGAGAAGAGCGAGGCCTGGCGCCGCATCACCACGAAGGATGCCGACGACCACATGCCGCCCGCCAAGTCCGGCAAGCAGCTCACGCCCAAGCAGATCGACCTGATCAAGAGGTGGATCCAGCAGGGCGCGGCGTGGTCCGAGCACTGGTCCTTCATCCCGCCCGAGCGGCCTCCGTTGCCCGCGGCGACGTCGGAGTCGCCGGTCGACGCCTTCATCCGCGCGCGCCTGGAGCGCGAGGGGCTGAAGCCCTCGGCTCCCGCCGGGCGCGAGACGCTTCTGCGCCGGCTCAGCCTCGATCTCACGGGGCTCCCGCCGACCCCCGAGGAGCTCGGCGAGTTCCTCGCCGACAAGCGCCCGGATGCCTACGAGCGCCAGGTGGAGCGGCTCCTCGCCTCGCCGCACTACGGCGAGCGCTGGGCGCGGCACTGGCTCGACGCCGCCCGCTACGCCGATTCCGACGGCTTCGAGAAGGACAAGCCGCGCGAGGCCTGGTTCTACCGCGACTGGGTCATCAACGCGTTCAACCGCGACCTCCCCTACAACCAGTTCGTCATCGAGCAGATCGCGGGCGACCTGATCCCCAACGCGAGCCAGGACCAGGTCGTCGCCACCGGCTACCTGCGCAACTC
This sequence comes from Planctomycetota bacterium, assembly GCA_016200125.1. The sequence goes on along the minus strand of JACQFK010000385.1, from coordinate 741 downwards.
GATGGTCAACGAGGAGGGCGGCATCGACCCCGAGCAGTTCCGGATGGAGGCGATGTTCGACCGCATGGACGCGATAGGCCGCTCCATCCTGGGCCTCACCATCCAGTGCGCCCAGTGCCACAGCCACAAGTACGATCCGTTCACGCACGAGGACTACTACCGGATGTTCGCCTTCCTCAACAACGCGCACGAGGCGAACGTCGCGGTCTACTCGCCCGCCGAGACGATGCAGCGCGCCGAGATCCAGCGGCAGATCCGTGAGATCGAGGACGAACTCCGCCATAAGAGCGCCGACTGGAGGGAGCGGATGCGCGCCTGGGAGGCGACGATCCGCGAGGGGCAGCCCGCGTGGACGATCTTGCGGCCCGACGTGGACGAGATTTCGACGGGCGGCCAGAAGTACACGGCCCTGGACGACGGATCCTTCCTCGCGCAGGGCTACGCGCCGACCAAGCACAAGGTGAAGCTCACGGTGAAGACGGATCTCGAGGAGATCACGGGCTTCCGGCTGGAACTCCTGAACGACCCCAACCTGCCCCGCAACGGGCCGGGCCGCTCGATCAAGGGCACGGGCGCCCTCTCGGAGTTCGAGGTCGAGGCGCGGCCCGCGGACGGGTCCGGCAAGGCCCAGAAGATCAAGATCGTCGCCGCGACGGCCGACGCCGAGGCGGCCGAGGGGCCGCTCGAGGCGATCTTCGACGACAAGAGCAACAAGAAGCGGATCACGGGGCCCGTCGCCTT
>JACQFK010000390.1 GCA_016200125.1 Planctomycetota bacterium | reverse complement strand
CGCGCGAGCCGCTCCAGGCGGCCGACGGCGGCGCGGTCAACACCAATCCACCGGAGCTCGTCGCCGCCCTCGTGGCCGACGCCGAGCAGGCCACCTCGCAGATCGACTTCAAGCGGGTCATCATCGGCAAGCACGTGGGCAAGATCGCCCTCTGGGCGGCCTTGGCCGCCCTCGTGCTCGGGGGCGCGGCGGCCGCGCGGCCCGACTACGCCGGCATCTACCTGAGCCGCGTCCTGGGCGGCGCCACCAAGTGGCCCCAGCGGACCCATCTCAAGGTGCTCGACTTCGCGGACAACCAGAAGGTCTGGCCCCGCGGCGAGGACCTGACGATCGCCGTCGAGTACGACGGCCGCGAGCCCTCGAAGGCCATGCTGGAGTACAAGTTCAAGACCGGCGAGAAGGGCCGCGAGCGGATTAGCCCCCTGGCGGGCCGCCGCTTCCAGTTCACCTTCACCCGCCTGACCGGCCCCTTCGAGTTCTTCATCGAAGGCGGGGACGATGTGACCGCGACCCATTCCGTGGACATCGTCACGCCCCCCAGCCTGGACACCGTGAAGCTCTTCTACGAATACCCGACCTACATGCGGATGGCGAACACGCCGGCCGACCGGCCGGAGACCTCGGGCAACGTCATCGCGCCGATCGGCACCAAGGTCCGCTTCGAGGCGCTCACCAACGAGGACCTGAAGGCGGCCCTCCTCAGCGTGGGACTGAAGGGCAAGGAGACGGTGTCCGAGCTGACCGTGGGGAAGACGGCGGAGGGCAAGCCGCGGGTCCTCTCCGGCGGCTTCAGCGTCTCCGACGCCCTGAGCGAGTACGGCCTCAACCTGACGGCGGCGAACGGCCTGGGCAACCGCGACCCGATCCGCTACACGATCAAGGGCGTCGAGGACCGCGTCCCGGACATCACGGTCAAGGATCCGCTGGGCGACGAGTTCGTCACCGACCTCTGCGAGCGGCCGCTCGAGATCGAGGTGAGGGACGACCACGGCATCGCGCGGATCGCCCTCGAGTACCGCATCCTCTCCCAGCAGCCCGGGAAGTCGAAGGACTGGAGGGGAGTGGAGTTCACGCGCGAGCAGAACTCCCGCGAGTACGGCGAGGTGCTGATCAAGAGCGAGTACGTCCTCAACATCGGCCAGATGGGGCTGCAGCCGGGCGACCACGTGGAGCTGCGCTTCCGGGCGGAGGACTTCAAGGACGTGGGCGGCCGCAACGTCCGCCTCTCCAAGGTCTACAAGATGTCGATCGTGAGCGTCGGCACGCTGGAGAAGGAGCTGCAGGACGCGATCGAGAAGATCAAGATCCTCCTCAAGAACCAGAAGCTGCGGCAGGAGACGGCCTGGGGCCGCACGGGCCGGCTGATCACCAACTACGGCCGCCTCGACTCGCTCACGCCTGAGCAGCAGAGCGAGGTCCGCCAGGCGGGCCTGGAGCAGAACGACATCACCTCGAAGCTCGACGGCGCCCGCAAGGACATCCGCCAGATCCAGCGCCGGGGCGTCTACAACAAGATCTACAACGAGGCCGCCGCGGCGAAGCTGCAGGGGGCGCTCGACGAGCTCGATCCCCTGGTGGGCGTGCCCGGCGAGGCCGCCCGGGACGGGATCTCCCGCGTCGCGGCCGCGAAGCTCGACGGCGCCGCGCGGCTCAAGAGCGGCGCGGACCGGACGACGTCGTTCCGCGACGGCCAGGGGCTCCAGGGCCAGGTGGCCGTGGGCATCCAGAAGGCGCTCGACTTCCTGGACAAGTGGTCGAGCTATCAGGAGGTCATCCGGATCGCCCGCGAGATCAAGGAACAGCAGGAACTCCAGAACAAAGAAATCAAGAAGACCGGCGGCGGCAAGTAGGAGAAGCGTATGCGCGCTCTGCTTTCGGCGACCCTGGCGCTCGCGCTCGGCTCGATGGTCCTCGCGCAGCAGGACCCGGGCGACAAGAAGCTGATCAAGGAGAAGCAACTCCGCGTCGAGGCGGACCTCCAGAAGCTCGACGCCAAGATGGCGGAGCTCATCGAGCAGCTGCGAAAGAAGGACCAGGAGCACTACGCCAAGAAGCTGGAGCAGGGCCGCGACAAGCTCCACCAGGACCTCGTGAGCGTCAAGATCCGCGCGGTCATCGAGCACCTCGACGCCAACCAGGTCGAGAAGGCGCTCGCCGCCGGCGAGGACGTGGCGAAGGCGCTCGAGGCGCTGCTGGCCCTCCTCGAGGACCGCTTCGACCCCGAGGCGACCAAGAAGGAGATGGAGGCGCTGCAGCAGGTGCTCCAGAAGCTCGACCAGATCAAGCAGAAGGAGCTCGAGATCAAGAAGGAGACGAACGAGCTCAACAAGGAGCGCGAGAAGGAGTTCGAGCAGGCGCGCCAGGACCTGGCCGACCTGATCAAGAAGCAGCAGGAGCTGCGCGAGAAGACCGAGTCGGGCAAGCCCCAGGACCTCATGGCGAAGATCGACGAGACGATCAAGGAGATCGAGAAGCTCCAGGCGGACCAGAAGCAGGCGGAGAAGGACTTCGACGCCGCCAAGTCCAAGGAGCTCCGCGACGTGTCGGAGATGGCGCGGAAGCTGAACGAGCTGATCGACCGCGAGGAGAAGGCGAAGAAGGCCCTCGAGAACCAGGCCGCCGCGGAGAAGACGCTCGACCGGATGCTCTCGGAGTTCAACAAGGCGATCGAGGACCAGAAGCGGGCGGCCGAGAACACGAAGAAGGCGCAGGCGGCGCCCGAAAAGGCCAGCCAGAAGGCCCTCGAGAAGGAGCAGAAGGACCTGAACGACCGCACCTGGGCGCTCGGCAACGAGCTCTTCCACCAGGACGCGCTCTCCAAGGAGGCGCGCAAGTCGGTCCTCGAGCCGCTCGTGCAGGCGAACAACGCGCAGGACGCGGCGCGGCAGGAGCTCGAGGAGGGCGCGCTCGACCTCGCCCGCGGCGACCAGGAGCGGGCGGTGAAGGACCTCGAGAAGGCGCGCGACGCGCTCAAGAAGCTGAAGGACGAAGCCGACAAGGCGCGGCCCTCCGAGGCGGCGAAGGCCCAGAAGGAGCAGGAGCAGATCCAGAAGGAGTCGAAGGAGCTGGCCGACTCGATGAAGGACTCGGCCAAGGCGAACGAGAGCCCCGCGAACTCCAAGTCGCTCGAGAACGCCGGCCAGAAGACCGACCAGGCCGCCCAGCAGGCGCAGCAAGCCAAGGACAACATGCAGAAGGGCCAGCACGAGCAGGCCGGCAAGGACCAGCAACAGGCGCTCGACCGGATGAAGGAGGCGCGGCAGGAGCTGGAGAAGCTGCAGAACGGCCTCGCCCAGAAGGAGCAGCCGAAGTTCGACGAGGCGGCGAAGAAGGCCGAGGAGATGTCCAAGCGGGCCCAGGCGCTCGCCGACAAGCTCAACGACATGGCCAAGACCCCCCAGTCGCAGAAGCAGGAGGCCGAGGCGCAGGAGAACGTGCAGGGCGCCGCGGCCGAGATGCGGAGCGCCGAGAACAACATGCAGCAGTCCTCGGGCGAGATGAAGAAGGCTCAGTCGAGCCAGGCCCAGCAGTCCCAGTCGCAGTCTCAGAAGAACATGCAGCAGGCCAAGGAGATGCTCCAGAAGGCCAAAGGCGAGATGGCGAAGAAGGAGGATCCCGACTTCAAGAAGCTCGCCGAGGAGCAGAAGAAGCTCGAGGAGCAGCTGAAGAACAAGGTTTCGAAGTTCCTCGAGGAGAAGGCGAAGCAGGAGACGGACGAGAAGAAGAAGCAGGACCTGCAGGACGCCGCGAAGGAGACCCAGCAGGCCCAGGGCGACATGAAGCAGGCCCAGGACCAGATGCAGCAGCAGAAGCCGCAGTCGGGCCAGGCCGCCAAGAGCCAGCAGGACGCCCAGAAGAAGATGGAGCAGGCCCAGAAGAAGATGGAGGAGCTCGCCAAGCGTCCGCTGACCGAGGAGGAGAAGAAGAAGGCCGAGCAGCTCGCCAAGAAGCAGGAGGAGGCCAAGGGCCTCACCGAGGAGCTCGAGAAGCAGCTCGAGGAGATGAAGAAGGAGCAGTCCAAGCAGAGCGCCAACCAGGCCAAGGGCAACATGCAGAAGGCCAAGAAGAACCTCCAGCAGGGCCAGCCCCAGGAGGCCGAGCCCGACGAGGAGGAGGCCCTCAAGGACCTGGAGCAGGCCGAGAAGGACCTGAAGGACCAGCTCGAGGAGCTCCGCCGCCAGGCCGAGGAGGAGAAGCTCGTCATGCTCCAGCAGGAGCTGAAGAAGATCATCGAGGCCCAGGAGGCCGTGCTCAACAAGGCCACGCGCGACCTCGACGGCGTCCGCATCAAGAAGGGCGCGCTCAACCGCGAGGAGGTCATCCGCTCGAAGTCGCTCGGCAAGGCGCAGGACGACCTGGGCCGGAGCCTCGACGAGATCGCCCGGAAGCTCAAGGAGAACAACGTCGACGTCTTCCTCTACGTCCTCGGGAGCGCCGCCGGCGACATGACCGACGCCGCGCTCAACCTGAAGGAGGCGGAGACGGGCGCCCGCACGCAGGACCTGCAGGGCGACGCGCTGCGCAAGATGAAGGAGCTCGTCGAGGCTTTCGACCTCAAGCGCAAGCAGAACCGGCAGCAGCCGCCGCCGGGGGGCGGGGGCCCGCCGCCGGGAGGCGGCAAGCCGCCGCTGGTCCCCGACCTCGTCCAGCTCAACATGATGAAGAAGCTGCAGGAGAACCTGCTGCGCAAGACCCAGGGCGTGGAGCGGGCCTACAAGGCCGACCGCGACGACCTGACCCCGGCGGAGAAGGCGCTGCTCCAGCGCCTCTCGGACGAGCAGGGCAAGCTGGGCAACCTCATGAAGACGTTCGTCTCGAAGTTCGAAGAGCAGAAGAAGGCCTACGACAAGAGAGGTCCGAAAGATGAGTAGCATGCTGACGCTGGCGCTCGCGCTGGGGCTGTCGCTTCAGGACAAGCCGCCCGCCAATCCGAAGGAGGAGGCCGAGCTCTCCATCGAAGAGGCGATGAAGATGCTCAAGGAGGTCGGCACGCTCATGGAGACGGCCGAGGAGCTCCTCAACAGCGCCTCGCGCGGCAAGGCGCTGGAGACCGAGAAGGAGCTGATGGACAAGATCAACAAGCTCCTCAAGGAAGACGCGAAGGAGAATCCGGCCGAGGCCCAGAAGGCGATCCTGGAGAAGATCCAGAAGCTGATGGGCAAGTCGGAGAAGTCCCAGGGCCAGAGCGCGGAGAAGATGGGCGAGGTGATCCGCCGGGTGAAGGCCGCGCAGGGCCAGGGACAGCCGGCCGGAGAAGTTCTCACGGCCGCTGTCCGCCAGGGCCAGCACCTCGCCGTGCACCCGCGACACCGCCAGCGTCACCGTGGTCGCCTTCGCGTTCGCGGACTCACTAGCGGCCGCCCCGCCAGCGACGTCGCCGCCTTCCGTTGTCAGCTCCGGCCGGGCGACGTCCTGGTCGAT
>JACQFK010000389.1 GCA_016200125.1 Planctomycetota bacterium | reverse complement strand
TTCCGGGTCGAGCTCCGCGATCAGGCCGTATTTCCCGACGTGGAGCGGCGCGTCGCAGCGCGCGCAGCCGGGGGGCGTCTCCGGCGCGGGATCGCTCGTCGCGCCGCAGGAGAAGCAGAGCCAGCGTTCCGCTCCCATGGTCGGTGGACCGTCCTCAGGAAGTCGGTGCCTTGTTGGGCGGAGTCGCGACGGGGGCCGGGGCGGCGGGCGTCGCCGGCTTGCGCGCTTTCTCGCGGGCGGCCCTGGTCTCGGGCTTCAGCAGGTTTCCCGCGCGCAGGCGCAGGTCCTCGATCGCCGACGCCATCGACGACAGGGCGCGATGGAGGTCGGTCGAGAAATGGCGGGACTGGCGAAGCCGGATCTGCATCGAGCGGACGCGTTGCTGGCGGGTCCTCTCCGCGACGAGCGCCGCGTTGGCGTGCCCCAGCTGCGTCTCGACCTCCGCAACCTTCTTCTCCTGGGCAGCCACGGCTTTCAGGGCCTCGTCGATGGCGTTCTGGAGGCGGTCGTCGAACCTGGGAAGGGACGGGCCCTGATCCTTGGGCTTCGTCCGGATCCCCGTATCGGACTTCGTGCTGGATTCATAGGTGCGGACCATGTCGTCCAGGAGGGCCATCTTTCGTTCGAGGTCCTCGGAGAGCTGTTTGGTCTGGCCGACGCGGAGCTGCATCTCGCGGACGTGCTGTTCCTGAGCGCGGTGGCGGATGAGCTCCTTCTGGGCCTCGTGGAGCTTGCGGTCGAGATCGGTGGCGTCGCGTTCGCGCTCGCGAATCTCGAGGTTGACCGTGCGGAGGGCTTCCTCGAGGCGATCCTCCAGGTCTCCGCCGTCTTCCGACGGCGGCTTCGCCTCGGAAACCGTCGCGGCGGCTTCGCCCTCCTTGGGCTTGACGACCCAGTCCTTGAACCTGTTCAGACCGCTGCCGACGGCCCGGAGGCGGGCGGTGATTCTCTCGGTGCCTTTCTCGCCGGAGGAGGCTGCGGGCAGGCGCGGGCGCGAGCCGGTCTCATGGGCGCGCACGGCCATTTCCATGTCGATCATGGACTCTTCGGCATCCGTCAGTTTCTGCGTCACCATGGCCAGCTCGCGGTCGAGTCGCGAGCGGAGGCGGAGAATATCCTCGTCGGTGGCGGCCGCGGCGTTCGGATCGTTTGGCGAAGGGACATCCTTGGCGGGTTTCTGGGGCTCTGAGGCGTCTGACGTCATGGCGGTCCTCCTGGGGTTTTCCCGCTCGCCGGACGATGACCGCCCCTCTCTCCGCAAGTTGGATTATATCCCGCTCTCCGCCAGAAAGGCCATAGCCGACAGGGACAATGAGGTGACGGGCGTCGAATTGGTATCCCGGGCCAGGTTCGAACTGGCGACCTGCGGTTTAGGAAACCGCCGCTCTATCCAACTGAGCTACCGGGACCTGCAGTGCTCAGCAGTTTACAGCGGCTCCTGCGCCGAAGCCATAGTTGCTGGCCTCGGGCCCTAATGAGGGTGCAGGTGCCGGTGATGCAGGTCCGCCACGTGCGCGTGCTCGTGTTTGAGGGGCTCGTGCTCGTGGGGATGCGAGTGGGGTTCGGGGCCTTCATCTCCCCGATGAGCATGGAGGTGATGCTCGTCGTGCACATGCCGGTGTTCGTGCTCGACCCGCGGATGAACGTGCGGGTGGGAGTGCTCGACCCGGATGAGAAGCCAGGCGCCGGGAATCATGAGCAGGCCTCCGGCCGCCGTCCAGAGGCTGGGGACCTCGCCCAGGAGCGCCCACGAGAGCGCAATCGCGAACCCCGGGGCGGTCGCGAAGAGGGCGGAGGTCCTCGCCGCCCCGACGTGGCGCAGGGCGGTCATGAACAGCGCCACCGAAAGCCCGTAGCAGACGAAGCCGACGGCGAAGGCCGATCCGAGCAGCGGGGCGGACAGCCGGGGGAGACCCTCCGCGGCGCCGGCGAGGGCAAGGTTCACGACCCCCGCCGCGATACCTTTGAGGGCCGCGATCTGAAGCGGGTCCTTTCCGGAGATTCTCTGGGAGAAGTTGTTGTCCAGCCCCCAGGCCAGCCCGGCACCGAGGAGAAGGAGCGGGCCCTGCCAGGAGTGGGCGGCCCCCTGGCCGGCGCCCGCCCAGGCCACCAGGGCTGCGCCGGCGAAAATCGCGGCTGCACCCAGCGCTTCGCGTCGGATCAGGAAGTCGCCGAAAAAGAGGACCGCCAGCCCCATCGTAAAGAGCGTCTCGGTATTCGCCAGCAGAGCCGAGACGTGGGCGCTCGTCCGGGAGAGGCCCAGGAGCAGAAGGATCGGCCCCGCCACGCCGCCCGCCAGGACCACCCCCGCGAGCCAACCAAGATCGGATCTCTTCAGCGTCGCTTCCCGGTGGGCCGCGCGGGCGCGGATGAGCAACTGCAGGGCGCCGACGCCCAGGCCGCAGCCCAGATAGAGCAGCCCCGCGAGCCCTAGGGGCCCCAGGTCCCGGAGCAGGAGCTTCGAGAGAGGAAACGAGGCTCCGAAGAATGCCGCGGCCGCAAGGGCCGGCGCGTAGGGGCGCAGCTGCGAAGCGCTCATGGGACTCCATTGTCCACGGCAGGCCGGGGAGATTCAACAGTGTGGAATGATCTCGAGGTTCGGGATACAGTGAGCCTGCCCACGGCCCAAGGAGGACGACATGGCGACCCGGCGCGAATTCCTGGCGATCTCCGCAGCCGTCCCGTTTCTTCAGCCGCGGGCGGGTCAAGCCTCGCAGGAGGGCGGGTCGGCGCTCGTCAGCGGGAAGGCGAAGCCCCTCAAGTACGAAGAGCTCAAGGGCTTCCTCTCCAAGGAGCAGCTTGCCCCGCACCACCAGGCCCACTACGGCGGGGCGCTGAAGAGCCTGCTCCAGATCGAAACCGAGCTGGAAGGGGTCGACCGGTCCAAGGCGAACGCCAACTATTCGCCGATCCGCGAGCTCAAGCGCGAGGAAGTCCACGCGATGAACAGCGTCGTCCTCCACGAACTCTACTTCGACGGCATGGCGGCGGCCGGAGGGGATCCCGGGGAAGCGGCCCAGGACGTGCTCAAGAAGCGCTTCGGCTCCGTCGACAAGTGGGTTGAGGATTTCAAGGCGGCGGCGATCAGCGCTCGCGGATGGGCCATCCTCGCCCAGCACCCCGTGAGCGGGAAGCTCTACAACATCGTGAGCGACGTCCACGACGTCGGGATCCCGGTCTTCGGAATCCCGCTCGTCATCATCGACTGCTACGAGCACGCCTTCTACGTCGACTACAAGAACAAGAAGGGCGACTACGTTTCGGCCTATCCCAAGCACATCGACTGGGCCGAGGTGGAGCGCCGGATCAGGGCCGCGAAGTAGACCGTCTCCGGATCAAGGGTGTGATAGAATCCAGCGAATGCAGGTTTGCCTTGTTCTGGTCACCCTCGCGGCCCTCCAGGCTCCCGATCCCGCCCAGGTCGATGCCGCCGTCAAGAAGGGCGGCGCCTTCCTCCTCAAGAAGTACGAGAAGGGACTCGACCCCGGGCTGATGGGCTGGAATCTCGAGCTGCTGATGCTGTCGCTCAGCCACGCCAACGTCGAGCGCGACAACGAGGTCTTCCAGAAAGGCCTCAAGGAGCTCGAGACCTCGAAGCTGGAATACACCTACCGCGTGGCCAGCCTGGCCATGGCGCTGGGTCGCATCGATCCGGTCAAGCATCAGACCCGCATCGCGTACTGCGCCCAGTGGCTGGTGGACACGCAGCTGGGCGCGGGAGAGTGGGGATATCCCGGCACGGTCACCCAGCCGGGCGAAATCCCGAAGCCCATCGAAGTCGCGGCGCCTAAGGTCGAGGCCGGACCCAAGATCAAGATCAAGCGTCAGCCGAACAAGAACGTCGACCTCCGCGTGAAGGGGGACATCTCCAACACGCAGTTCGCGGTCCTGGCGCTCAAGGCCTGCGCGGACGCCGGGATCGAGGTGCCCAAGGAGACCTGGTCGGGCGCGCTCGCCTTCGTCCAGACGACCCAGAACCCGGACGGCGGCTGGGGCTACTGCTTCGGCGGCGAGAAGGATCCGTCGAGCTACGCCTCCATGACATGCGCCGGCGTGACCACGATGGCGATCTGCCGCTACGCTCTGGGCCACAAGGACGCGGCGAAGGACACGCCGGTCAAAGTCGCCCTCGGCTGGCTGGGAAAGTCGTTCCGGCCCGACAAGAACGCCAACGTCGAGAACGGCCAGATCACGGATCCGGGCCGCTGGCTCTACTACTACCTGTACTCGATCGAACGGACCGGGATGATCCTCGGGACGGAAATGATGGGCAAGGAGAAGTGGTATCCTGCGGGGGCGAAGTACCTTCTGGGAAAACAGAAAGAGGACGGCAGTTGGTGGACGGGTGCGCTCGACAAAGCGGTCGAGCTCGACACGACCGCGGACACCTGTTTCGCGATCCTTTTCCTCACCAAGGCGACTCCGTCGCTCACCGCGACCGAAGGCGCCAGGAAGAAGTAACGGGGTCTAACTCCTAGAGGCGGTCGCGGCCCATGAGGCGCTCCGCGATGCAGGGGATGGAGGCGCCGCAGAGATCGCAGTGCACGTAGACCATCGGCGGCACGAACCCGCTCCCCGTGCCCGAAGAATTCGGGGCTTCGAAGAGCGGCGTCGACGCCGAGGCCTTCTGGGTCGCGCCCTGGCAGGGCGGGGTCGGCCAGCCCTTCGGCTTCAGCGACTCGGTCGCCGCTTCCACGATCTTCCTGGAAATCGCTGCGCAGTCTTTGGCCAGGGTGACCTATGAACCGCATTAGCAGAAGTCCGGCGAAACGATTCCGGCGCCGGGGGGTCAGATCCCGTATCATCTCCACAGGAGGACCTATGTCGGCAAAGACCACGTGGGAGTCGTTCAAGGTCGACGGCGGGGAGCTGCTCGACCGGGTGAAGGAGATCGTCGCCCAGGGCAACGCCCGGAGCATCGTGATCAAGCAGGAAGGGCGCCGGATCGCCGAGTTCCCGCTGACGGTGGGCGTCGTCGGAGCGGTGTTCGCGCCGCTGCTCGCCGCGGTGGGCGCGCTGGCGGTGGTGCTCTCCCGCTGCACGATCGAGGTCGAGCGGGTGGTTCCGGAAAAGAAGCAGGGAAGCGCTACGCGGAAGTCGAACCGCTCGCGTCGGTCTTAGCCGCCGGCGGCGGCAGGGCTCCGAGCTTGCCGCGCTTTGCCTGGACGGCGACGATCAGGCCGAAAAGGACGAGCGCGAGCGAGCAGTAGTGGCCGAGAGTGAGGCCCAGGTAGCGCGGGTCGGCGTCCGAGCGGTCCGTCGCCCGGAGGAAGTCGAGGGCGAAGCGGCCCGCGCCGTACAGGATGCAGTTCAACGCGACGAAGCTCCCCACGGGCGGCTTGAAGCGGTGGAGGAGCAGGTTCGCGGGGAAGAGCAGCAGCGCGGTGTACAGCATCTCGTACATGCCCATGTTGTGGCGCGGGCCGTCGGGATAGTGAAAGGCCCAGGGGACGGTCGTCCGGGGCCCCGGATGGTCGCCCGACACCGTGCAGCCGATGCGGCCGAAGATCCACCCGGTGATCAGGCCCTGGATGATGAAGTCCGCGTCGATCCACCACCTGCGATGCCGGAGGACGCGGAAGTAGATCGTGCAGGTGATGATCGCGCCGAGGAAGCCGCCGAAGGAGCTCAGGCCGTCCCAGAACTTCAGCAGCGTGAGGACCCCCTCCGCCTTCAGCTTCTGGGGCTGATAGAGGAGGATCTCCACGATGTGGGAGACGAAGAGGCTCCCCGCCACGGTCCACTCGACCGAATTCTCGAACTCGCGGCTCGCCAGACCCGCCTGCCGGGCCCGGCGCACGGACCAGAGGTACCCGGTGACGATGGCGGCCGGGACTGCGAAGCTCCAGATGTTGAACTGGAACAGCCCGGCTGCCCAACCCGTCAAGCCGGCCACTCCCCGATGCCCGCGAGCTCCAGAACCTGGTTCGCCGCCGTCCCGGCCACGACGTGGGGCGGGTGGTGCAAGGCCTTCGCCTTGCGCTTGAACTTCTTCTCGAGGGCCTCCGCCGCGAGCCCGGTCTTGCCCACCGCCGCCTGGTACTCCTCCTCGGCCTTCTTGCGCGCCTTGAAGAGGTCCATCTGGATGCGGCTCTGGACGTTCACTTCGCCGTCGCCCGTGGTCTCGATCGCCGTGAAGATCGCCTCGGGATAGCGGGCGGTGATCAGCGACTGGATGCCGTCGGAGACGCCCGAGGAGGGCATGCAGCCGAAGGGCTTCACGCTGATGACCATGTGGGCCTTGCGGTGCTTGACGGTGTTGATCAGCTTGCCGACCTCCATGTGGCCTTCGCCGCCGCGGAGGTGGTTGTCATAGTACTGGTGCGAGATCGAGGCGACCTGGTCCATGTCGGGCAGGTGGTAGCCGTCGAGCCCGATGGCCTTCGTGTAGACGCCGAAGAGGGCGCGCACGATCTTCTCGGCGCCCCAGAGCATCGCCAGCTTGGTGCTGCCGTTCTTGCCTTTGAGGCCGACGACGCCCTGGTCGTCTTCCCGGAGCGTAAGCCGCTTCCGCGTGTCGTGCTGGTGCTCCCAGATGTTGTAGAGGATCCAGGCGGTGACGGGCTGGATGTCGACCTCGGCGCCCTCCTGCTCGAGGAAACGCTGGAGGCGGTGGTTGCCGTCGCCCTCGGTGGTCATGGCCCAGAACTCGCCGATGATCGAGACCTTGGGCTTGGGGCGGAGCCGGTTGACGGGGATCTGGTTGAGGCGGCGGCGGCACTTGAGGAGCGCGGTGATCATGCTGCCGCGGCGCTTGAGCGTCTCGCGCAGGAGCGTCTTGCACTCCTCGAGGGCGGCGTCGGTGTCGCCCTTGTTCACCTCGTAGGGGCGGATGCGGTAGCCGACCAGGTTGATCACGTCGCCGGCCATGACGGCCTGGATGACGGACTTGAAGAAGGCGGGGGTGAGCTCGAGGCCGGCCGCGTCGCCGGTGGCCTGCTTCACGCCGCCCTGCTGCTGGAAGAGGAGGACGCGGAAGCCGTCGAAGCCCGCGTCGTTGAGCGCCTTGCGGTACTCGGTGACATAGGTGCCGAAGCGGCAGGGCCCGCAGGCGCCCGCCGTGAGGAACAGGTAGTTCTTGATGATGTCCTGGGTGGGGATGCCCTCCTTGTCGCGGAGGTGGGTGAGCTGCTTGACCAGGTTGCCGACGGTGAAGTACGTCGGGTTGCACTGGCCGCGATTGCCGAACTCCTTGCCGAGGCGGAGCGCTTCGAGATCGGGGCAGTCGAGGGCCTTGACGTTGTAGCCGAGGCCGGCGAGCGCGCCGGTGATCAGGTAGTCGTGGGCGAGCGTGAGGCCGCCGAGGAAGATCGTGGTGTGCTCGCGCTCGTCCCGGGTGAATTTCTGCGGATTGGCGTCGTGCCAGTGCTGGACCTTCTCCTCCTCGATCCCGAGGCGCTTGCGCTCCTCGGCCTCGAAGACGGCCAGCTCCTTCTCGATTTCGCCGTAGTCGAACGCCCGGTCCTCGTTCGCCCTCTCGATTTCGCTCATCGTCTCACCTCAAAATTTTCCTCGCAGGGGAGGGAAGCTTCCGTGATACCCAGGGTGACGCTGCGGTTCATGACGGAACGTCCTTGCCGAACCTGAGAACGACCTCCGATTCCTCGGGGGGAAGGGGCGCGATGTCCCGGCGGATCAGGTCCTCCTCGGTGAACCCGGCCTGGACGGTGTCCTCTTCCGCGTAGGCCTGATAGGCGGCCTCGAGCTCCTCGAGGTCGCGGCGGGCCTGCGGGTCGCGGAAGGCCTCCTCGCGGAGCTTGATCTTCCGGGCCGCGACCAGCTCGCGGCGCTTCTCCTCCACCCGTCGCTGCAGCTCGCCGCGCTTCGACGCGGCGTCCTTGAGGTCCTCCTCGAAGCGCTTGAGCGTATGGGCGTAGGTCTTGACGCGGATCTTGATCGAGCCGCCGGGCTTGTTGGCGTCGATGTCGTGGAGCGCCGAGGCCGGCGTGCCGCTCGAATTGATGATGCTGTCGATCATGCCGTAGGTCGGCGCGTCGTGGCCGCACTTGAAACTCGAGAGGTCGAGCACCACGACGTTCGGGTGGCGCGAGGCGAACTTGGCGGCCCAGACCTTCTGGACGCTGTTGGTCGAGTAGTTCTCGGGCCAGACGTCGCCGACCGACAGGGGCGAGTCGATGAACTTCCGCTCGAGGTCGTCCCTGAAGAAGCGGGCGAGCCACTGCGGATCCTTGGGGATCGAGCGGATCGACAGGATCGGGTAGCCCAGCGCCTGGTACTCGTCGGGCACGCCGTGGTGGAGGCCCGGGTCGAGGTGGTAGGGGCGGCCGAGCAGGAGCACGCCGACCTTGTTCTCCTCCTCGAGCTTCTCGAGGAGCTCCTGGCCGCGGCGCTCCATCTCCTGGTCGAAGAGTCGCAGGGCCTTGAAGCCCTCGCGCACCGCGTGGTCGCTCTCGTCCTCGGTGACGCCGAGGCGCGGGCCCCAGGTCTCGAACATCTGGCGCGCGAAGTAGTTGGGCTCGTTGAGCGTGGCCGCGGCATCGACGTACTCGATGCCGGCGCGGGCGAAGAAGTCGACCTCCTTGGTGAAGGCCGCCTTCATCACCTTGGGGGCGCCGCTGACGATCGGGCAGCTCGTCGAGTCCTGCGTCCCCACGACGAAGGTCGGCATGTGGGTGATGCAGGGGAAGAAGATGTAATCGAGCTTTTTCTGGGCGTGCTTCTTGAAGATCAGGTTGTGGATGTGGGCCTGGGCGACCTTGGAGGGGTAGCAGGGGTCGATCGAGCCGTAGCGCGACCCTTCGGCCCACATCTCCTCGGAGGTCTGGTCGCTGAAGACGATGTTCTGTTCGTCGATCCCGAG
>JACQFK010000388.1 GCA_016200125.1 Planctomycetota bacterium | reverse complement strand
GTGAGGGCGCGCGGGCCCGCCTGGTCGTCAAAGGGGCCCTCGAGCCCCTGCTGGGCGCGCTGGCGGCGGGCGCGGACCTCGACGCTCTTCGAGGGCGCTTCCAGGCCTGGGCCGCGCAGGGCTTCCGCGTCCTCGGCGTCGCCTTCCGGGATCTCCCGCTCGGACCGGCGTACCGCAAGGAGGAGGAGCGGGATCTGACCTTCGCCGGGTTCCTCGTATTCGCCGATCCCGCGAAGGCAGGCGTGGATCGGACGATCCGGGAATTGACCGAGGCCGGCGTCCAGCTCAAGATCATCACCGGGGATGCGGCCGCGGTGGCGAGGCATCTGGCGGGCTCCGTCGGCATCCCCGATCCGAAGATCCTGACGGGCCGGCAGCTCGACGAGGTTCGCGACGAAGCGCTCTGGCAGGCGGCCGAGGGGACGGACATCTTCGCGGAGGTCGACCCGAACCAGAAGGAGCGGATCATCCTGGCGTTGAAAAAGAAGGGCCACGTGGTCGGCTACCTGGGGGACGGCATCAACGACGCGCCGGCCCTCCACGCGGCGGACGTCGGGATTTCCGTGGACGGCGCCGCCGACGTGGCCAAGGAGGCGGCCGACATCGTCCTTCTCGAGCACAACCTCGAAGCGCTGCGCCGCGGCATCGAGGAGGGAAGGGCGACCTTCGCCAACACGCTCAAGTACATCCTGACGACCACGAGCGCCAACTTCGGGAACATGATCAGCATGGCGGCCGCCTCGCTCTTCCTGCCCTTCCTGCCGCTCCTGGCCGGACAGATCCTGCTCAACAACTTCCTTTCCGACATCCCGGCCTTCGCGCTCTCCTCGGACCGCGTGGACCCCGAATGGATCCGGAAGCCGCGGCGCTGGAACATGGGCCTCATCCGCCGCTTCATGATCGACTTCGGAGCCCTGAGCTCGCTGTTCGACTTCGCGACCTTCGGCGTGCTCCTGGCCGTTTTCGGAGTGGCCGCCGAGGGATTCCGGACCGGCTGGTTCTTCGAATCGCTGCTGACCGAGCTGCTCGTGGCGCTGGTGGTGCGGACCCGGAAACCCTTCTGGAAGAGCCCGCCCAGCCGCCCCCTGGTCATTGCAACCGCGGCGGTCGCGGTCATCGCGGTCGCGATCCCCTACCTGCCGGGGGCCCGCCTGATGGGATTCGTGCCGCTGCCGGCCGCGATCCTCGCGGCGCTGGCGGCGACCACGCTCTGCTATGTCGGGGCCGCCGAGCTCCTGAAGCGCCGGCTGTACGGGAAGGAGCCCTGATCAGGGTTGCCCGGGCGCGGGGAGCGGCTTGATCTCGGGCGCCGCGTCGAAGTCCTTGTCCTCGGGCAGGGCCTTGCCCCGGGTCTCGGGTCCGAGCCAGGTGCCCAGGAACCCGATCAGATAGATGAAGGCGACGATGGAGGCCGCGGGCGCATAGCCGTTCTTCACCAGCACGCCGCCCTCGTAAGTCGCCATGACGCCGGCCAGCCAGGAGAGCGTCTTGGGGGCGCCGGCCGCCAGGACCCGGGAGGCGTTGTAGGCGAAGCCGCAGCCCGTCGTGCGGAGCCGAGTCGGGAAGAGCTCGGGGAAGTAGATCGTGAAGCCCGAGAAGGGCATGAGGGTGCAGAATCCAAGGACGGGGGCGAGGCAGAGCGCACGGACCTTGGCGCCCGCGCCTGTGTCCGCGATCGTCCAGAAGAACACCAGGATGGAGATCCAGGCCATGACATACGAGATGAGGAACGCCTTCCGCCGGTTGAGCCTCTCGCTGAGGATGGCGAACGTGTAGATGCCGAAGAACGAGCCGAGGTTCTGGAGGAAGAACATCACGTCCTTGATCTGGCCGCGGCTCTTGCCGTCCATGCCGCCGCGTTCCAGCTCGGTGAGGACGAAGTCGGTGCTGAAGAATCCGACGCCCCAGAGCGCCGCGACGCCGGCGGTGCAGAGGAGAACGGACGCGATCAGTCGCCGGCGCAGCTCGGGATGGGAGAAAAGCTCGCCGATCTTGCCCATCTCCTTCCCGACGGAGGCGCGCTCCTTGGCGTGGACCCACTGTTCGGGTTCGTGGACCGAGCGCCGGATCCAGAGGACCAGGAGCGCGGGAGCGGCGCCGACGAAGTAGACGACGCGCCAATCGAAGTTGGCCGAGGTGATGACGAAGGTGATGACCGCGGCCATCATGTTGCCCACCGAGGAGAGGGCCTGGAGGAGGCCCAGGGCCATGGGGCGGGCGCGCTGAGGAAAGGTTTCGGCGACCAGGGCGGCGCCGGCCGCCCATTCGCCGCCGACCCCCAGCCCGGTGAAGAACCGCGCGGCCGAGTAGAGCATCCAGTTGCCGACCAGGCCGCTGGCGCCGGTGCAGACCGCGTAGATCAGGATCGTGATGATCATCGTCTTGGTGCGTCCGAGGCGGTCGCCCAGGATGCCGAAGAGGAAGCCGCCGGCCGCCCAGCCGAACATGAAGATCATCGTGACGGTGCCGCCCTTGTCCTTCACATCCTTGTCGAAGGCGGCCTTCTCGGGGGGCGTCAGCTTGGCGCGCGCCTCCTTGGAGAGGAGGAGGTCTTCCATGGAGGGCTTGCGGACCAGCGTGAACAGGTTCTGGTCCATCGTATCGAAGAGCCAGCCGAGGGCGGAGATGACGAGGACGACCCAGCAGTATTTCTCGAGGCCCTGGTACCACTTGAGCGGCGGTGCGGCGGCGGCTTGGTCCATGTGTCCCCAGTCCAGTGTGCCCCTCGATCCGCTCCGGCGAAGCAGGGATGATAACTAAACGCCGCGGGCCGAAGAAGTTTTTGTTTCAGGGGGATTGGCGGCCGCGGGTAATATGTCCGCATGAACATCAAGCCCCCCGTCATCCAGATCGCGCTCGACTACCCGACCATCGAGGAAGCCGTCGCGATGGCGAAGATCGGCATCCAGGCGGGCGTCGACTGGCTCGAGGTCGGCACGCCGCTCATCGTCGCGCAGGGCGCCGCCACGGTCGGCCAGCTCAAGCGCGCCTACCCCGACTATCCCGTGCTCGCGGACTACAAGACCATGGACTCCGGCGGGAAGAACAACCTGCTCACGCAGAAGCAGGGCGGGCAGGTGATGACGATCTGCGCCAACGCGCCCGACGAGACGGTGAAGGCGGGCGTGACCGCGGCGAAGGAGAGCGGCGTCTGGGTCGTGGTCGACCTGATCGGCGTCAAGAACGTCGCCGCGCGCGCCCGGCAGTGCGAGGCGTGGGGCGTGAACATGGTCTACCTGCACTACGGGGCGGACCAGCGCCGTGCCGACGCGACGCGCGACTCGGTCCAGTGGCTGGACGAGGTGCAGGCGGCGGTGAAGATCCCGATCGGCGTGGGCACCTTCGGCGTGGAGGATGCGGTCCGCGCGGTCTCGCAGGGCGCAGAGCTCGTGGCCATCGGCCACCCCGTGATCAGCGGCGACAAGCCCCTCGAGGCGCTGACCGACTACTGCAAGAAGGTTCGCGCGGCTTATCGGCCCCGGAAATAGGTGCATCTTCCACAAATCAAAGAAGTCGATTTATGGCACTTTGTGCCATAAATCGACTTCATTGAATTGTCGAGAAGACTACTTCTTCTTCGTGGGATCGGGCATCAGGCCCAGCTGCAGCATCATCGCCATCTGGTCCTCGACGCCCCAGTGCTCGACGAACTTCCCGTCCTTGACCCGGGCGAGGTGCATCTCGTTGACCTTGATCGCAATGCCGGTCGCGGGAATTCCCATCATCTCGCCCTTGTGGGTGCCCGTCGAGGCGATGTGGACTACCACGAGATCGCCTTCCGCGACCAGGTGCTCGACCTTCATCTGCATGTCGGGGAAGGCCCGCAGGTACTGCGCCATCATCTGCTTGAGCCCTTCGCGCGTCGGGGGCACCCCGGGCGCGGTCTCGTGATCCACGAAGGACGCGTCGAAAACTTCGTCGATCACCGAGAGGTCGTGCTTGTTCATCCGGTCGATGAACTTCTTCATCAGGGCCTTGTTGTCCTCGGCCTGCTGCGCCTGCGTGTGGACGGAGCTGCATCCGGCGACGGCGAGGGCCGCGAAGACCGCGAGAGTCCGGGTCATGTGAATCTCCTGTCTAAGGCCGCTCAGCTTACCTTCCGATGGCGCAGCCTGTCCAGCGCCACGGCGGCGATGATGATCGCGCCCGCCACGATCTCGGCCCAGTTGTTCGGCCAGTCCATCAGCGAGCCGCCGTTCCGGATCGTCGTCATGAACAGGGCTCCGACGAGGCTCCCGACAATGGACCCCTCGCCGCCCGCCAGGCTGCCGCCGCCGATCACCACCGCGGCGATCACGTCCAGCTCCAGCCCCGGCGCCGAGGTCGGGTCGCCGATCGTCAGGCGGGAGTACTGGAGCAGCCCCGCCAGCCCCGCGAACAGGCCCCCGACGACGTAGATCAGGATCTTCGTCCGCGCGATCGGCACGCCGCAGAGCCGCGCCGCCTGCTCGTTGGAGCCGATCGCGAACACGTGCCGGCCGAAGCGCGTGTAGTGCAGGAACGCGCTCAGCCCCGCCGCGAAGAGCGCCAGCAGCCAGGCGCCCGAGGGCAGCACGTCGCTCTTGTCCAGCAGCGAATCGAGCGCGCTGGCCGGCGGCGTGATCGTCCCGTTGTCCGTGACCTCCTTGGCCGCCCCGCGGAGGATGAGCGAGGTCCCCAGGGTGATGATGAAGGGCACGACCTTGAGCTGCGTCACGAGCGCGCCGTTCAGCAGGCCGCAGAGGCCGCCGGCCAGCACCGCGCCGCAGGCGGCGGGAAAGGCGGGCCAGCCCCGGAACTTGAGCAGGGCCGCGACCACCACGCTCGTGAGCGCGACCGTGGCGCCCATCGAGAGGTCGATCCCGCCCGAGATGATGATCATCGTCATCCCCAGCGTCGCCATCCCGACGATCGAGCTCTGGAGCGCGATCGTCTGCAGGTTGCTCCGCGTGGCGAAGTTGTTGTGGCCGGTGTGGATCCAGACGGCGACCAGGAAGAACGCGAAGACGCCGAGGAGCCCGAGCAGCGGGCCGATCTTCGCGAGCAGGCGGCGCGGGTTCACGCCGCCGCCTCGCCGGTCGCCTCGAGCAGGAGCCCGTGCTCGTCGAGCTGCCCCACGGGCCGCGCGGGGCCCAGCCGGCCGCGGCACATGACGGCGATGCGGTCGCAGGTCCCGAGCAGCTCGGGGATGTAGCTCGAGACGAGCAGCACGGCCTTGCCGCCCTTCGATACCAGGTCGTCGATCAGCTGGTAGATCTGCGCCTTCGAGCCCACGTCGATGCCGCGCGTCGGCTCGTCGAGCAGCAGGACGTCGACGTCGTGGTGGAGCAGGCGCGCGATCGCGATCTTCTGCTGGTTGCCGCCCGAGAGCTCGGAGATCCGCTGCTGCGGATCGAGGCATTTGACCGCGAGGCTCTCGATCCACTTCCGCGAGGCCGCGGACTGGCGGGAGGGGAGGACGATCCCGTCGAGCCTGGAGAGCATCAGGTTGTCCGCCACCGACATCCCGAGGGCGAGCCCCTCGGCCTTGCGGTCCTCGCTGACGAAGCCCATCGACTGGGCCCAGCGGCGGGCGGGGGAGGCGGGGCCGACGTAGGCGCCGACCTTCAGGGTCCCGGAGCGGACGGGATCAAGCCCGAAGAGGGACCTCAGCAGCTCGGTGCGTCCCGCGCCGACCAGGCCGGCGAGACCGAGCACCTCGCCCCGGTGGAGCGTCAGCCCGTCCAGCGACAGGACCTCGGCGCCCGGGGTCCGGGCCGACCGCGGATAGAGGTGGTCGACCTTCTGGCCCACCATGAGATCGACGATCTGCGGGGCCGTCGCGGCGGCGAGGTCGCCGCCGCCGACCGTCTTCCCGTCGCGCAGCACGGTGAAGCACTGCGCCACGCGCTTGCACTCCTCGATGAAGTGGGAGATGTAGACGATCGCGTGGCCCTGGCCGCGCAGCCGCTCGATCAGCGCGAAGAGCCGCTCGGCGTCGCGCTGAGTGATCGAACTCGTGGGCTCGTCCAGGACCAGCACCCGGCAGCCGACGGCGAGCGCCCGCGCGATCTCGACGATCTGCTGCTGCGCGATGGTGAGGGCGCCGGTCCGCGCGCCGGGTCCGATGTCCGGGTGGCCGAGCCGCTCCAGGGC
>JACQFK010000387.1 GCA_016200125.1 Planctomycetota bacterium | reverse complement strand
GAATTTCACTTCCTACCAGCGGATGTCGCGAGGGACGGGGAGGCGATGCTGGTCGCTCCGCTGGTCGATGGGCCACGCGCGGTATTCCTCGAGCCACGTCATCATGTGCTTGAGGACGATCTCGCAGATCTTCTTTCCCTTCTCGGGCGTCGCCTTGGTCGGGTCTCCGTGGACGCCCGTCTTGGTCCAGCGGCCCCACCAGTCGTTGAAACGGACCTGGGTCGTGCTGTCGGAGGTCATGGTCTTCCCCACGCGATCCGACCCGGCGACCGCCTTGTCCATCTGGACCCTTTCCTTGGCGAAATGGAGGTACAGGGAGGTCTCCCATTCGTCGGCGTGGGCGTAGACGCCCGTCTCGAGCATCGCGTGGGTCTCGTCCTTCCCCATGTTGTAGTAGCCGAAGGCGCAGCAGAGCGACGGCGTCTCGAGCAGCGTCTTACGGGCGATGAGGTCGATCATCGGCGTGTTGGACCCGTGGCCGTTGATGACCGCGATGCGCTTGAACCCGTGGTAGGCCACGCTCTTGGTCACGTCCACGCAGAAGTCGATGAAATGCTGCGGCTGGACGTGGATCGTCCCCGGGAAATCGATGTGGTGCAGATTGAGCCCGTAGGGGATCCCCGGGAGGAGCAGGACCTTGTCCGGCGCGCGGCGGGCCAGCTCGCGGCAGACCGATTCGACCAGGAAGAGATCGGTGTCGAGCGGCAGATGCGGCCCGTGCTGCTCCGTCGAGCCGGTGGGCAGGATGACGACCTTCTGCATCTCGATCGCTTCATTCATCTCCGGCCAGGTGAGGCGGTTGAACTCGGTGGCTTCCCTGACATTCACGCGCGGCTCCTTTCGATAGTCCCTGAGAGTAGAAACCAAAAGGGAAGCGCGGAATCAACAGAAAGTGGTCAGACCACTTAGACGGGGTAGCCCTTGGCGGTCATGATCGGGGTCAGCAGGCTGCGCAGGTTTCCCCCGAGGGCGAGTCGCCGGGCGGACTCGGGGAGGTCGGCGCCGCGGACCTTGGCGATCTGCGACGCGAAGCTGCGGCCGCCCGTGTCGCTGCCGTAAACGATCCGCTCCGGCCCGAGCTCCCGGACGGCCATCTCGGCCACCCCCGCGGTGGGGTCGAAGCCGGCGAGCTCGAGGGAGACGTTCTTCGAGGAGCGGATGATGCGGATGCCCCGCTCCCAGTCGCCGCCCGCGTGGCCGCAGATCAGCGAGGCGCCGGGATGCCGCGCCGCCAGCTCCACGATGTCCTGCGGCGACGACTCCCCCGGCGAGTTGCCCTCCCGCTTCATCCAGGTGTGCTGGTAGACCGGCGCCTTCAGCTCCGACGCGCGGCGCAGGAGCGGGTCGAGCTCGGGCGCGCTGCAGCGCAGGGCGACGTGCAGCTTGACGCCGATCATCGGCCCGTCGCGGACGCAGCGGTCGAACTCGCGGAGGCAGAAGTCGACATGGTTGGGATTGAGGTAGACGAAGGCCAGCACCCGAGGGTAATGCGGCCGCACCGCCTCCCTGCACTCGTCGTTGAAGCGGCGCAGGTCCTCGGGCGTGGGCTGGGTCGAACCCACTTCCATGCCCATGTAGAAGATGAGGCGGTTGATCCCCAGGCGGTCGGCGATGCGAAGCGCGTTCCCCACGCGCTCCGGTCCGGTCTTCCCGGGCAGTCCATAAAGGTGGCAGTGGAGGTTCCAGACGTCGATGTCGTCGGGGCGCCCGGCCGCCGGAACGGCGGAGCAGCCGGCGAGACCGGCGGCCGCGGTGAGGAAAGTCCGCCGGTCGATGTTCATCGAGAGGGAAGCGTGCAGCCGTCGAGCCGGACGCCCCGCTGGTCTCCCGTCAGGGTGAACGCGCGGCTCACGGTCGCGCCGCGGAGCGCCGCCGGGGTCGCCCCCGTCTCCGGCATCGCGATTTCCAGCACGTCGAAGCGGCTCGTCGAGATGGAGAGTCTTCCTGCGGCGGCGATCGAGGCCCCGCCCTTCACCTGGAGATCCTCCAGGACGGCGTCCTCGGCTCCGCGCAGCTGCAGGACCGTGCCCGTCGCGCCCCCTTCGATGCGAAGGCCGCGCAAGGCCAGGTCGCGCGCCGGGCGGGCGCTCAGCCCCGCGCCGTCGGTGAATTGCAGCCGCGCGCCGGGACCCCAGAACTCGAGATGGTCGCCGGAGGCCCTGAGCGGCTTCGCGATCCGGTAGGGATGGACGCCCCAGGGGATCAGGAGGCGTCCGCCCGTCGGGGCGAGCCGGTCGATCGCCGCCTGGAAGGCCGCCGAGTCGTCGCTCGTGCCGTCGGCCTTCGCGCCCAGCGTCACCACGTTGACGACCGGCCGGTCCGTGCCGAGCGCCGCAATGCGCCGCGCCATGAACTCGCGGATCAGCGGGATTCGCGAGTCCTTGAGCAGTCCGAGCGCCGCCGCGAGATCCGTCTCGGCCACCTCTTCCGCGGCGTACCAGGTGACGAGCGGCAGGTTGGGATCCTCCGCGTCCTCCGCATGGCGGACGAGCCCCTGCAGCACGGCGATGCGCCGGGCCGGCGGCAGGCGGCGGATCCCGGCGGCGAGATAGAGGCGGACCACGGGCGACGGATCCGTCGCCGCGAGGCTCGCGAATTTTTCAGCGGTCAGCGGGTCGACCTCGCGATCCTCAAGCTCCATCTGGATCGCCCAGGCGCGGAGGTCTTCATCCTTGTGATCCAGCAGAGCGCGCCGCGCGCCGGGCTGCAGACCGCCCGTGACGTGAAGCGCCCAGAGGGCGCGGAGCCGGCGGCTCGGG